>JBBQXH010000070.1:0-9827 GCA_038209835.1 Gaiellales bacterium
GAATCGGACGACTCACTCGACGCCGTCGCGCGAGCGATCGAAGCGGGCTACGACGGCGGAGCGTTCAAGAGCTCGAAGGGCATCTTCAAGGGGATAGGCAACGCTTGCCGGATCGAGCAGCTTCGGCACGACCGGAGGAAGACCTTCATCTACAGCGCGGAGGACTCCTCCAACATCGGTCCCGTCGGCCTCCTTGCGGATCTGGCCGTGATTGCGACGCTGGGCATCGATGAGCCTGAGAGGAACGGCTACCACTACTTACGCGGTCTCACCGGGCTACCGGCACGAGTGGAGCGGGAGACGATCCGTCACCACGGCGACCTCTTCTCGCGTCACGCGGACGGCAACGCAGCGTTGAACATCCAGGAAGGCAAGATCAACGTCGGGAGTGTGGTGGCGGCACCGTTCGGCGTCGGCTGGCGCTGTGACTTCGAGGAGCAGCTGGCTGGCGTTGACTCCCTTGTCGCTGCCATCCCCCTAGCCGACGACCGGCAGCGTGATCGGTGAAGCAAGATCGAGTGGATCGGCGAGCCCGTTGGGTGAGACGGTGACGAGGGGGGTCACGTTCGGCGTCTCGCCCGAGTGCCTCTGCCACGACGTCAGGGACAATGTTCGCCGGGTGCGCGCGCTCGAGGAGGCAGGTTTCGACTTCATCTGGGAGGGCGACCACACCCTTCCCTGGTACCACACCGGCGCGCACAGCTCGGGCATCTTCACGACGCTGACGAGCTTTCTCCACCACACCGAGCGCGCCGTCGTCGGCGGGATGGTGATCGCAGCGCTCGGGCTTCGCCATCACCCGATCGACGTCGCGCTCGAGGTGGCGACCCAGGCGGCGCTCTTCCCCGGCCGGGTCGCGCTTTGCGTGGGGACGGGCGAGGCGATGAACGAGCAGACGACGACAGGGCAGTGGCCCGGCGTCAGAGAACGAATCGAGCGGACGGTCGAGGGGATTCAGCTCATCCGGAAGGCGTGGACGAGCGAGGACTACTTCACGCACGAGGGCAAGCACTTCCAGAGCTTCTTCTACCTGTATGGGAGGCCGCCCGAGCCGATTCCGCTGCTCTGTGCGTCGAACGGCCCGGTCATGGCCGGGAATGCCGGTCGGTACGCGGACGGGTACGTCGCCGTCGGCGTGACGCCCGAGCATCACCGGGCGGTTCTGATTCCGGCCTTCGAGGCCGGTGCGGTTGAGATGGGGCGCGATCCGGCGACGCTGATGAAATGTGGATGGGTCTCGAGCTTCTACCACCCGGACGAGGAGACAGCGCTCGCAGCCGCACGCATGTACGGAGGGCTCCTCATCCCTGAGGCCTTCCACGGGATCCAGGATCCTCGGGAGATCGAACGGCGCGGAAAGCTCGTCCCGGACGAGGCGTTGAACGAGGTGTTCTGCATCGGCTCGAGCGTCGAACGAGTCGTCGAGCGGATGGAGGCCTTCATCGAGGCCGGCTGCAACCACGTGGTGTGGGCTGACGGCAGTCCCGACCCGTTCCTCGTGCCTCCGATCGCAGCTCAGGCGCTCGACACGCTCCGGGCTCGCCACGGTGGGAGCGTGCCTACGCGAGGACAGGGAGTCTGAGGCGCGACGGGTGATCCTGGTCGTGCAGGACGACCTGTGTTGCGCTTCGCATCGCGCTCGCCGGCTCCTTTCCGATTGGCCCACCGGTGTTCAGATTGCGATCCCATTGCGGGAAGTCCGAGCTACCGACCTGGAGACGGAGCCGGTGACCGGCCGGGATACGCGCTCCGACCGGGCCGAGCTCGATCGTGTACTCGACAACCTCGCCCGGCTTCACGGGAGACGGCCGCTCGAGGGAGTCGCGTGAACGGGCCCGGACGATGCCCTCGACGAGGTTGGTCGAAATGCCCGACGTATCGACGACGCAGAGCCGCGCCGTGAAGTCGGTGTCTGTGGCGCTGGTTGACGCGAACAGGGTGACCCTCGCGTCGCCGACGAGCTCGAGGTCTGCGGTGAGTGGCGCGCTCGTGTAGACGAGGACGAGCCTCGTTCGCTCGGTCGGATCCTGGTCGGCCGGGCCCATGGGGGAGAAGTCCTCGACGCAGCAGGAATGGCCGCCCGCGCTCGTCGGCACGAGACCTGGCTCGTACAGCCAGACATCGGGCGGCTCGCCGCCGGGAACCTCGGTCGAGAGCGTGCCCGTGCCGAACTTCGAGAGCGCGCGTCCGTCCGAGTGCAGGAACCAGTCGACCTGGCGGGCGGCCGACGGTGGCCACCCGTCCAGATCGCGCCACCCGGCGCCCATCACGTAGACGGTCGCCGGATGCTCGAAGACCCCCGTCTCCTCGCCGTCGAGCACTTGCCGCCAGAAGCGCAGGTGCCAGTCGTCGATCACATGCGCGCCGACCTCGTCGGTGGCGCCTCCGAGTGGTCGCCAGGGCATATGGTGCCACGGTCCCAGCACGAGCTTCTGCGGCGCACGCGCTTGGGCGGCGAGTGTCACGAAATCGTTGACCGTCCCACGCACGAAGATGTCCCACCAGCCGCCGACGTGCAGCCCGGGCACCTCGATCTGCGAGAAGTCCACGTCGAACGCCTTCCAGTAGGAGTCTCGCGTCGGGTGGTCGAGCCAGTCGCCGAAGTAGGGGGCATCCCCGCCGGCGAGCGGCGGGTAGGCCGTCAGCGGGAGCACCCAGTAGAGGCCCCAGGAGCTGGCGAGGCCCTGGCCGAGCGCTGCGAGCGCAGCGTCATCGGCGCGCCGCGCCGCGGCGTCGAGCGCCAGGTAGTTCGCCCAGGAGGCGGCGAACGCGAGCGAGAACGCGCCCTGGACGTAGAACCAGTCCTCGTAGGGGCGACCTCCCGTGAACGCCGGGGCGATGGCGGCGAGCCCCGCCGGCTTCCGCTGCGCGGCGAGCAGCTGGTTGAGACCCGGATACGAGAAGCCGTACGTGGCGACCTTGCCGGTCGAGCCGGGAAGCCGGCTCGCCCACTCGATCGTCGTCGACACGTCGTCGGCCTCGGCTCGGAATGGGTAGAAAACCCCTTCCGAGCGGTAGCGTCCTCTCGTGTCCTGTGCCACCACGATGAAGCCCTGGCGTGCATACCAGGAGGGGTGCGCGTAGCCGAAGTTGCTCAAGGCGGCCTGCTTGTCGTAGGGATGGCTGATCAGGAGGACGTGATGCGGGCCCTGCCCCGCCGGCCGGTACACGTCTGCAGAGAGCTTCACGCGATCGGCCATCGGCACCTGCACGTCACGTTCGACCGAAACGGTGGGAGTTCCCGCCAGCAGGTCCTGCGTCACCTGGGCCTCCTTGATCGCGTTAGTGGGGAATCTAGCGCGACCCCGGGGTAGGCTTCCCGGCCATGAGTCGGACGCCGCGGTTCCTCGACCTGTTCGACCGGCCGAAGCCGGTGATTGCGATGGCCCATCTGCCGCCGCTTCCCGGGACGCCGCTCTACGACGAGGAGCGCGGGATGACGGGGATCATCGACGCCGTTCGGGCCGATCTGGACATTCTGTTCGACGCCGGTGTCGACGGTGTCATGTTCTGTAACGAAGGGGACCGCCCGTATCCGCTGCAGGCCGGTCCCGACGGCGTCGCCGCACTCACACGCGTGGTCACCGAGCTCGCGCCCCGTGACCGTCCATTTGGAGTCGACTTCCTCTGGGATGCGCGGGCGGCGCTCGCCGTCGCGGCTGCCACCGGCGCAGCGTTCATCCGCGAGGTCGCTACGGGGGTCTACGAGTCTGACATGGGCCTCTGGAACACGGATGCAGCGGGACTCCTGCGCGAGCGGCGGCGGCTCGACGCGGACCATATCTGCGTCCTGATGAACGTAACACCCGAGCTCGCCTCGCCGATCGGGGGGCGCCCCGTCGGGCAGGTAGCGCGATCCGCGGCGGTATCGAGCCTGGCGGACGCGATTCTCGTGTCCGGGCCGCTCCAGGGCGCCGAGCCGCCGCTCGAGACGCTGAGGGAGGCAAAGGCCGCGGTCGGTGATTCGGTCCCCGTCCTCCTCAACACCGGCGCCAAGTCGACGAACGTCCGTGACTACCTCGAAGTCGCCGATGGTGTCGTCGTCGGGAGCGACCTCAAGGTCAATGGCTGCACGTGGAACCCGGTGGACTGCGCTCGAGTACACCGCTTCCTCGCCGCTGCCCGGCCGTGACACTCCTCCTCGGCCTCGATATCGGGACGAGCGCGACCAAGGGCATCCTCGTCGATCCCGACGGGTCGGTCGTCGCGCATTCCGAGCGGCCGATGCACCTCTCGACGCCGAAGGCTGGCTGGGTGGAGGAGGATCCCGCCGGCTGGTGGGAGAACGCCGCGTCGCTCTGCCGTGAACTCGTGGCGCGCGGCCCCGTGTCAGCTGTGGGTGTGAGCGGCATGGTGCCCGCGGTCGTTCTCCTGGGCGAGGCTGGGCGGCCGTTGCGCCCGTCGATCCAGCAGAACGACGCGCGGGCGGGCGTCGAGGTCGCAGCGCTCCGAGAGGATCTTGCCGGGGGAGCGATCCTCGCGCGAACGGGCTCCGCGATCACCCAGCAATCCGTCGGCCCTACCGCTCTGTGGCTCGCGCGTCACGAGCCCGCCGTCTGGCGGGACACGAGGACGATTCTCGGCTCGTACGACTACGTCAAGCTTCGCCTCACCGGACAGCGGGGGGTGGAACGCAACTGGGCGCTCGAGAGCGGCCTCTACGACCTCGGCACCGGCGCCTGGGCGCCGGACATCTGTGCTGCCGCGGGCATCGACATGGGCCTCCTTCCGTCCGTACGACGGGCGGACGAGGTGGTCGGCACCGTCACGGCGAGCGCCGCGGCCGAAACCGGACTCCCCGCCGGAATCCCCGTCGTTGCCGGATCAGCCGACCACGTCGCGTCCGCGTTCGCAGCCGGTCTCATCCGGGACGGAGACATGCTCGTGAAGCTCGGAAGTGCCGGCGACATCCTGCTCGCGAGCGACCAGCCGCTTGTCGACGAGCGGCTCTACCTCGACTTCCATCTCGTGCCGGGGAAATACCTCCCGAACGGGTGCATGGCCTCGTCGGGAACGTTCATCCGCTGGTTCCAGCGCGAGCTCGGCGGGGGTGTGGCGCTCGAGCAGCTCGACGCGGAAGCCGATGCCGCCGGGCCGGGCGGGGGCGGCATCGTGGCGCTGCCCTACCTCCTCGGGGAGAAGACGCCGATCAACGACACCGCCGCCAGGGGAGCATTCGTCGGGATCCACCTCGCGCACGGAAGGGGCCACCTGTTCCGCGCCGTGCTCGAGTCGACCGCCTTCGGGTTTCGCCATCACGTCGAGGTCTTCGCCGAGCTCGGGAGGGCCCCGCGGAGGGTCAGAGTCACGAACGGCGGCGCGCAGTCCCGGCTCTGGAAGCAGGTCGTCGCCGATGTGCTCGATCTCAGGCTCGAGACCGTGGCCGGTGGCGGAGGCTCCGAACTCGGAGCCGCCTATGCAGCCGGAGTCGGGTCGGGAGCCTTTGACTCCTGGGACGAGATTGACCGCTTCGTCTCGCTCGGAGAGCCGGTCGAGCCGAACCTCGCGACGCGCGAACGATACGGCGAGCTGTACGCCGCGTACCGCGAGCTCTATCCGGCTCTCCGTCCGATCGTGGCCCGCGGGGCACGTTCCGAGAGAGCCGACTACGTGAGCCCGTGCGCCTCTTCGTAGCCGGGACCGCGGGCGTCGTCGACCCAGTAGCGGCGCGCCCAGCCGACTCCCTGCCACGTCTGCTGCAAGGTCGGCGTGATCTTGAAGAGCCAGCGCGGCTGGCCCAGCGTCGGCTCGAGATACGTCGGGCCGTTCGGGCCGAGGTAGCGCAAGGACATCCGCGTCGCGACGTCCACCCACCTGCCGCCGACGTTTGGCTCCTCGACGATCTCCGCGCGCCCCTGCCCGATCACCTTCTCGAGGGTCTCGGGAACGTCGATCGTGAAGGAGACCCGGGGATCGCTCTTCAGATGCTCAGCCCACACGGAGCGCTGGCGTGGCACCACCCAGAACGCGCCGTCTCGCCACTCGTGCCAGCACGGCACGACGTACGGGTTGCCGTCCGCGTCCAGGCACGCGAGGCGCATCACCACGCCCCGCTCGAGGAAGGCATCCCGCTCCTCGTCGTTCATCCCTCCGACCTTGCCGCGCCACTCCTGCGATGGTTCGCTCACGACACGCCCCCTCCTGATCGGGAACAACGACAGCGCGCCCCGCCACCGGTGTCACCGGGGTGAGTCGCGCGACCAGCGGCGGAGCGAACGGTCATGCGGGTGGACGCGCCGACACGATCCGAGCTTACTCCCTTCCCAGTCCGCAGGGCAGATCATCCCGAGTCAGGGCTCGACGTTCCCGAAGGGGTCGTCGATCGAGAAGAGCCACCTGCCGTCCACCTGGAGGCGTGCGACCTCTGTGTTCAGGGCGGAGATGGTGACTGGCTGCCCGGTCGTGGGATTGGTTCCTGGTAGCACCCATTCGCCGTGGAGCAGGGCAAGGTCTCCCGCCGTCGACACCCAACGGGTGTTGATGGTGATCTGCCCCTTATACGCCAGGAGACCGGCGAGCACGTCGCGGATGGCGTCGAGCCCATGAATCACCGTGCCGGGTGTTGCCGTGACGACCGCCGCCTCGGGCTCGTACAGCTCGAGTAGCGCATCGAGATCGCCGCGGTTGAACCCGGCGACGAAGAGGGTGTGGAGATCTCCAGGCGAGCCGGCGGGTATGTCTGCCTCCATGGTTGGACCCAGGTTCCGTGAGTATGACGCAGACGTGGACGAGACGGGCGAGCGCGGCTGCGTTCCAGGATCGGTACCGCAGATCATCGTCGCTCGCTGCACCTCCTTGTGCGTAACGGTGAAGCAGGCAGCCCGCTGCTCGAGCTCAGCGCGTTCCTCACTCGCCAGGTCGATCGCGTACGGACTCTTGCCTCCAATCGCCCACAACGGCTCGGTGAGCGTGCACCAACTCCTCCCGCTCAAGCTCGATCGAACCTCCGGCCGGGAGCACCTAGGATGCCACCCATGGCGAAGCTCGCCCGGATCGGTGTGATCGGCTGCGGAAGCCACGCCGTCCAGAACCTCTACCCGAGCTTTCGGCTCTCGGTTCTGAATCCTCCGGACACGGGCGGGGCGATTGGAGAGCTGGCAGAGGGTGGCGAGATCGGGGAGCTGGTCGCATGCTGCGACCTCGAGGAGCCGCGCGCCCGGCGGGCCGCTCGCGACTTCGGCATCGGTCGCTTCTACACCGATCACCGGATCCTGCTCGAGCAGGAGGAGCTCGACGGCACCGTCGTCGCGATGCATCCCCGCCTGCAGCCGGCCGTCGCCGCGGATTGCCTCGAGGCGGGAGCGCACGTCTTCCTCGAGAAGCCGCCGGCCGAGACGCTCGACGATTGCATCGCAATCCAGGAGGCCGCGGCGCGGGCTGATCGACACGTCATGGTCGGGTTCATGAAGCGGTTCTCGGAGCCGTACCGCCGGGCGCGCGAGATCGTGGCGTCCGACCCGTTCGGCGGTCTCTCGAGCTACGAGGCTCGCTTCACCTTCGGCGTCTATCCGCCGCGCGTCGTGTACGACTTTCTCAATGGGTTTGCGTGCCACCATCTCGATCTGGCCCGGTGGTTCGCCGGGGAGGTCGAATGGGTGACAGCCGTCCGTGTCTCTCGTGCGGCTGATGACCCCGGCGCCTGGCGGCCGAGCGCGCTCGAGCTCCCGGTCGTCGGATCGGCCTGGCGGGACATGTGGGAGCTCGCAGAGGGACGCGAGCCGGCACAGGAGGAGGCGTGGGCGTGCCTGCTCGGGTTCGAGAGCGGCGCGGTTGGAACGCTGCAGCTGAACTGTCTCGACCGACTGAACGAGCGGGTCGTGCTGACAGGTCGGCAGGCGTCGGTGACCGTGGACGGGTGGAGGACGGTCGAGGCGCGTCTGCCAGGCCGAGATGCACCTGAAACCTGGGAGCCGAACGACCAGCTCCCCGGAGACGCCCTCGACCCTCGTCACCTCCACGGCTTCGCCGGAGAGGTGCGGCATTTCGTCGAGTGCGTGCGTGACGGGTTTCGTCCCGACGTGACGATCGACGATGGTATCCAGGCCGTTCGCCTCGAGCTGGCGCTCAAGCGCTCGGCAAACGAGCGACGGCCGGTCGAGCTACGGGAGGTGTGATGGAGAGTCGGACGAGCGAGTTCTACGACCGCGTCGAGCGCGAGCTCTACACGAGCGTTCTGGCGGACGTCATGGACGACATGGGCTACGTCGACCAGGTCATGCGGCACGACATCCGGCCGCTCTACGAGGGTGCGGCGGTCGTCGGGCGGGCTGCCACGATGCTCGCGGGCGAGGTCGCGGAGGTGCCGCCTGAGCCGTTCAAGCTCGAGCTGGAGCTGCTCGACTCGATCGAGCCCGGCGAGGTCGTCGTGTGCACGACGCAGGGCTCGACCCGGGCCGCGATGTGGGGTGAGCTGCTCTCGACGCACACTCGTGCCCGGGGTGGCCGAGGGGCGATCATGGACGGCCTCACCCGCGATGCGTGGGGAATCCGCGATATGCGTTTCCCCACGTTTGTGACCGGCACGACGCCGGCAGACTCGAAGGGACGCCTCGACGTGACGGCGATCCGGGTTCCGATCCTGGTCGGGGGCGTCATCGTCCACGACGGCGACCTCATCGTCGGGGATGTCGACGGGTGTCTGGCCGTGCCGCAGGCCATCGAGTCGGACGTCATCGACCGTGCGCTCACGAAGGTCGCGGGGGAGAACACCGTCCGCGACGTTCTCGCCGCGGGAGCGAGTATCCGGCAGGTCTTCAAGGACTACGGGATCCTGTGACCGACCGGTGACCCTCGTCGACCTGCATACGCACGCCCCACTCGGCTGGCTCCTGCCCGACTACCACGAGGGAGTTCGACCGGACATGCGGGTGACGCTCGATTTCACCTTCGAGCAACACTGGGAGACGCTCTCACCGATGGTCGACCGCATGGTCGTCCTCGACATCGCCCGCGGCGCCGAGAACCAGAACGACGCCATCGCTGCGTACGCCACGGCGCATCCGGGGCGGGTGATCGGGTTCATGTCGGTCGACCCGACGTACCCGGGCGCGCTCGAGGAGATGGCGCGCGCCCACGAGCTGGGTCTTCGTGGGCTCAAGCTGGGCCCGATCTATCAGGATTTCCATCCCCTCGACGGTCGAGCCTTCGCCGTCTACGCCAAGGCTGCCGAGCTGGGCCTTCCGATCCTGATCCACCAGGGCACGACGTTTCCGCGCCTGGCGCCGCTGAAGGTCGCCAACCCGCTTCTGCTCGAGGACGTCGCGCTCGCCTTCCCGGAACTGCCGATCGTGATCGCGCACATGGGGCATCCGTGGATGGCCGAGACGATCGTGCTCATTCGGAAGCACCCGAATCTCTACGCGGACATCTCGGCGCTGCACTACCGGCCCTGGCAGTTCTACAACGGTCTCGTGCTCGCGCTCGAGTACGGGGTGGAGGAGAAGCTCCTATTCGGGAGCGACTGGCCGTTCGCGACACCTGCGGAGACCGCCTCAGGGCTCAGGGGCATCAATCGCTTCACGGAGGGGTCGGCGCTTCCAAGAGTGCCCGAGGACGTCATCGAGCAGATCATCGGCCGGGACAGCCTCGCGCTGCTCGGCCTCAATGAGAGCTGAGCAGGAGGAGCCATGGCGAAGTACGGCGTGGGAATCATCGGAGCAGGATGGGTCGCGGGCGAGTACGTCAAGATCTTCGCCGACCATCCCCAAACGGAGCTTGTCGGCGTCTACAACCGAACGCCGGGGAAGGCGACGGCGCTGCTCGAGTCGCTCGGCGTCGAGGCCCAGGAATACGCGTCCCTCGACGACCTCTACGACGACGAGCGGATC
>JBBQXH010000071.1:0-9825 GCA_038209835.1 Gaiellales bacterium
ATTGCGATTGCGGGCTGGGGAATCGCCGTCGACGCCGTCGTCTCCGACTTCGTCGCGGGCGCGGCAGAGCGGCTCGTGGTGGAGGGCGCGGCGCGTGGCGACCTGCTCTGGGTCGAGGGCCAGGGGTCGCTCGTCCACCCGTACTACTCGGCGGTCACGCTCGGGCTCTACCACGGCGCGATGCCGCACCTGCTCGTGCTCTGCCACAGGGCCGGAGACACGCACATCGAGGAGTTGCCCGAGCATCGGATTCCGCCGCTGGCGACGCTCGTCGAGCTCTACGAGCGCGTCGCCCTTCCCGCCAGGCCCGCTCGCGTCGTCGCCATCGCGCTCAATACGAGTGCGCTCGACGACGAGGCGGCGCGGGACGCTGTTACGGCGGCCGAGGCGGAAACGGGGCTCGTCGCCGACGACGTGGTGCGATTCGGCCCGGGCAGGCTCGTCGATGAGGTGCTCAAGCGTCTGCCGGAACGCCGGTAGAATGGGGGATTGAGAAACGTGGACGCAGCGCCGATGCCGTTCGCGATGCGCCTGCGGCCCGTGCTCCTTCTGCTGCTCGCCGTCGTCGCCTGCTCAGCCACGCTTCCCGCGCAGGCGACTGCCGGACCGGGTCTGTTCGTCGGCCTCGCCGACGACCACCTGAAGTCCGAGCCCGAGCGGGCGGCCCAGTCCCTCGGTTCGCTCGGGGTCTCCTCGGTCAGGCTCACGGTGACCTGGGACGGAAGCCAGGCGATCTCCGGCTCCGAAGCCGCCGACATCGCAAGAGCATCGGGAGCAGGCGCCGGTGTGCGGGTCGTCGTCAGCGTGTACTCCCGCACGGTCATGCCGCTCGCGGATCAGCAGCGCGACGCGTACTGCGCGTACGTGCTCAGCATCTTCCAGCGCTTTCCCGAGATAGACGACGCCGTCATCTGGAACGAGCCCAACAAGAGCACGTTCTGGAGGCCGCAGTTCAGCGGTTCGGAGAGTGCAGCTCCCCGAGCGTATGCCGAGCTTCTCGCCCGGTGCTACGACGTTCTCCACACTTTCGATCCCACGATCAACGTCATTCACGCAGGCCTCTCGTCGACGGGGAACGACCGCCCAGGTGCGGCCTCGAACGTCTCACACTCGCCCGGCAACTTCATCCGCCAGGAAGGGCTTGCCTACCGCTCGATGCACCGGAACGCCCGGCTCTTCGACACGTTCGGGATGCACCCGTACGGTGAGACCTCATCCGAGCGACCGTGGAAGCGCCATGACGCGTCCTCGACGATAGGGCTCGGGGACTGGCAGACGCTCATGCAGGCCCTCTGGGACGGCTTCCACGGGACAGCTCAGCCGATCCCGGGAGAGGGAACGCCGATCTGGTATCTCGAGATCGGCTGGCAGACGGTGCCGAGCCCGTCGAAGCACTCGCTCTACTCAGGCTCGGAGACCGAAGCAAGCCCCGTCCCCGATCTCGCGGTCGAGGCGTCCGACTCCGGAGAGGGGGATGCGCCCGACCAGGCTACTCAGTTCACCGACGCCATCCGGCTCGCCTACTGCCAGCCGTTCGTCGATGCGATCTTCAGCTTCCTGCTCGTCGACGAGCCAGCGCTCGAGCGCTGGCAGTCGGGAGTGCTCTGGACGGACTGGACGCCCAAGGGCTCGTTCGCCGCGCTCCAGCACGCGATCACCGAGGTGAAAGAGGACAGGGTCGACTGCTCGGTGCTGAAAGGCGGCCCCGTGAAGCCGTTCACGCCAAGGACGGGCGTGGAGGTCCTCGGATTGGACTGGCCGAAGACGAAGAGCTTCAACTGGAAGAACAACCTCTGGCGCTTCCGAATCCAGACCGACGAGCAGGCGACCTATCGGGCATCGCTCACACGCCTCGGGGGAGGGCACCCCGTTCTCGCGGCGACCGGCGAGCTGCGCCGCCGCTACTTCGTCTTCGTCAAGTTCCCCGAGCGGCGCCTGCCAGCAGGACGCTACGTCATGCAAGTCACGCTCCGTAGCGGCGAAAGCCCGTCGAGGGAGACGACGCTGAGAAGCCCGGTTTTCGTGGTTCAGCAACGAAGGTAGGTTTCGCCCGGGTATAAGACTCTCGTGAAAGATCCGAGAGTCGACCGTCTCGCGGCACTCGTGGCCGGGTACTCGCTCGGGCTGGGCGACGGGCAGGCGGTCCGTATCGACGGTGCGGCGTGCTCGGCGCCGCTTGCGCTCGCTCTCTACTCCGAGGCGCTCGAGCTTGGAGCGAACCCCTACCTGAACATCTCGCTCCCGGAGCTCGACGAGATTCTCCTAGCGGAGGGAACGGACGAGCAGATCGAGTACTTGTCGCCCATGAGCTGGTCCGAGGTCGAGGCGCTCGACGCGATGGCGACGATCTGGTCGGACGAGAACACCCGAGCGCTCTCGAGGGTCGATCCCGTGAAGCAGGCCGGCTGGCTGGGGACGCGCCGGAAACTCTCGACACGCCGCTGGGAGCGAATCGCCGAGGGGAAGATGCGATGGTGCGGCACCCTCTTCCCGACGAACGCCCACGCCCAGGACGCGGATATGTCGCTCGAGGACTACGAGCGCTTCGTATTCCGAGCCTGCCACGTCGAGGAAGCCACCCCGGACGCAACGGCGTGGTGGCGATCGACTTCGGAGGCGCTCTCCGAGCACGCGCGTCGCCTAGGGTCGGTACGCGAGCTTCGAATTCTCGGCCCCGACACGGACCTGCGCGTCGGAGTGGAGGGGCGGACATGGATCGCTGCAGACGGCCAGTACAACATGCCCGACGGTGAGGTCTTTACGAGCCCGGTCGAGACCGTGACCGAGGGGGAGATCCGCTTCCATTTTCCGGCGATCTACGAGGGTCGCGAGGTCGAGGACGTCCGGCTTCGGTTCGAGGGCGGGCGGGTGGTCGCCTCGGAGGCCGCCCGGGGCGGGGACTACCTCGACGCCCTGCTCGGGCTCGAGGGCGCCCGCGTCCTCGGCGAGGTTGCGTTCGGGCTCAACTATGAGATCGACAGGTTCACACGCAACATCCTGTTCGACGAGAAGATCGGCGGAACGATGCATTTCGCACTCGGCTCGTCATTCGAGCAGGCCGGAGGAAACAATCCCTCGGGCCTCCATTGGGACATGGTGTGTGATCTCCGCGCTGAAGGCGAGGTCTACGCCGACGGTGAGCTCGTCTGGAAGTCCGGCAGCTTCCTAGAGGCGGGGCCGGGGGCACCGTGCTCGACCCGAGGCTCACGAGGCTCGCGGACGTCATCGTCGGCTACTCGGTCGATGTCAAGCCGGGCGAGCTCGTTGTGATCGAGGGAGCGTCGGTCTCGACGGATTTCCTCGTGGCGCTCTATCGCTGCGTGCTCGCTGTCGGCGCGCATCCGGTGACTCGGGTGGGCCTCGAAGGCGTGCGGGAGGGGCTCCTCGGTCACGGAACGGACGCGCAGCTCGACTGGCTCAACCCGCGGTCGGTCGACGACATCGAGTGCGCCGACGTCAGGATTCAGATTCTCGCCGACACGAACACCCGGTCGCTCTCCGCGATCGATCCGACGAGACAGGCGCGGGTCAGCCGGTCGAGGTCGCCGATTCTCAGCCGGGTGCTGGAGCGGTCTGCCGCAGGCGAGTTTCGCTGGGTGATCGTCGGTTACCCGACGAACGCGGCCGCGCAGGAGGCACAGATGTCGCTACGCGACTACGAGGACTTCGTCTTCGGCGCCGCAATGCTCGAGCGCGACGATCCGGTCGCCGCGTGGCGCGAGCTCGGTACGCGGCTCGAGCGTCTCGGTGCATGGCTCGGAACTGTCGAAACGCTCCGGATCGTCGGCCCTGACACCGATCTCTCCTTCTCTGTCCGCGGGCGTACGTGGATTCCCTGCGACGGCACCTTCAACTTCCCCGACGGGGAGTGCTTCACGTCGCCCGTCGAGGACAGCGTCGAAGGGGAGATCCGGTTCACGTATCCCGCCGTCTTCCACGGCCGAGCGGTCGAGGACGTCAGGCTTCGCTTCGTCGGCGGGGAGGTGGTCGAGGCCGAGGCGAGCAAGGGACGGGACTTCCTCGAGCAGATGGTCGCCATGGACGAGGGCGCGCGGCGCGTCGGAGAGTTCTCGTTCGGCTTGAACGAGGCGGTCACGGCCTTCACGGGAGAGATCCTCTACGACGAGAAGATCGGGGGGACGGCGCACCTCGCGCTCGGCGAGGCCTATCCGGAGAGCGGGGGTGTCAACCGCTCGGCGCTCCACTGGGACATGGTCTGCGACCTTCGACAGGAGAGTGAGGTCTACGCGGACGGCGAGCTCGTCTACCGGAACGGTGCGTTCCTGGACGGCCGCTTCTGATCGCGGTCGTCTCCGACACGCATCTCCCACGCGGGACGAGACGGCTTCCCGAGGCCTGCGTGAGGATCCTTCGCGAGGCGAGCATCATCGTTCACGCGGGCGATTTCACCGCGGTGAGCGTCCTCGACGAGTTGGAGCGCATGGCGCCGGTCGCGGCGGTTCACGGGAACGTCGACGAGCCCGCCCTCCGAGCGCGCCTGCCCATCCGGGCCACGGTCGAGGCCGAGGGGTGGCGGATCGGGATCGTCCACGATGGCGGGGCTGCCGGCGGTCGGCACGAGCGACTCAGGTCGTGGTTTCCCGGGTGCGACGCGATCGTCTACGGCCACTCGCATCTGCCGGAGATCGAGCGGGTCGGCGGTGTCTGGATCCTCAACCCCGGAAGCCCGACCGAGCGCCGGCGCGCCGAGGCTCACACGATGATCGTCGTGCGCGAGGGATCTCCGGAGCTCGTCCTCCTCTCGCGCGCTGTGCCTGCGGCGTAAGATCCGCGGCTCGGGATGCGCTTTCGAAATCAGTCACGCCTCGATACCTCCCAGGTCAGCGACGTCCGCGGGCGTCGTGGCATACCTTCGAGTCGCGGTGGCCAGGTCGCACTCGGTGGGGGCGGACTCGGCGTCATCGGCGTGATCATCGCGCTCGTGGTCGTCCTGGCCGGTGGTGGAGGTGGCCTCGGGCAGCTCGGGAATCTCGACAACCAGGCCGTGGGAGGATCGGCGGCTCCAAGTGGCAACCTCGCGGCGGAGTGCCAGACGGGCGCGGATGCGAACAGCAAGGAGGATTGCCGGATCGTCGGCGTCGTCAACAGCGTCCAGGAGTACTGGGACGGCGAGTTCACGCGGTCTGGCTTCAAGTATCAACCCGCGACCACGGTCTTCTTCACCGGCCAGATCAACACCGCGTGCGGAGCGGCGACCGAAGCTGTCGGGCCGTTCTACTGTCCCGGCGACCAGAAGGTCTACATCGATCTCGGGTTCTTCGACGACCTACGGTCGAGGTTCGGCGCGCAGGGTGGGCCGTTTGCGGAGGCCTACGTGCTGGCGCATGAGTACGGGCATCACGTGCAGAACCAGCTCGGCGTCTTGCGCGGCAACGGAGGCCAGGGTGCTCAGAGCCAGTCGGTGAGGACAGAGCTTCAGGCCGATTGCTATGCGGGCGTGTGGGCCCGGAACGCGATTCAGACGGGGCTCATCGAGGAGATCACGCAGGCAGATATCGCCGACGGGTTGGACGCGGCCGCGGCCGTAGGCGACGACCGGATCCAGGGCCAGTTCCAGGGCCGGGTAACGCCGGAGAGCTGGACGCACGGATCAGCGGCGCAACGCCAGGAGTGGTTCACGACGGGCTACAAGTCCGGCGACCCGTCCGGCTGCGACACCTTCTGCGGTCCGGTCTAGCAAGGCCCGCGGCAGCGGGCCGCGCAGCGGCCGATCAGGCCGCGGAGGCTCATCGCGGGCGGAGCCCGCGATACATGAAGGCGCGCCGCAAGGCGCGAAGCTTCACCGAGCCCGGAGGGCTCGGTACATCCGCGCAAAGGACCGCGCCGCAGCCGTTCGTGTCGAACCCTGGCGGGCTCGACGAGCCTTCGCGGCCGGCGTTGCCGTCCGCTGCGCGTCGCTTTGCTCCTTGCGTTCTTGACAGCGAACACATGTTCGTGTAGTCTACGAACACATGTTCGTCCCGCGTCTCATACTCACCGGGGTCGTCCTGTTCCTCCTCATCGCCGGTATCGCGCTCGGGGCTGCGCGGCCGACGAGCGGGGCGGCCCCGGAGACGCGATACGTCGTCCGCGCGGGGGACACGCTCTGGGCGATCGCCGCCGGGCGCTACGACGGCGATGTCCGCGAAGCGATCTGGAGGATCGAGGAGCGCAACGGGATCCACGGGTCCACGCTTCAGCCGGGTGATGTGCTGATGCTTCCGTAGCGATCGCCTACCTGGCGTGCTTGGCGGTTCGGATATCGCCGCCTGGCAGCGGCGATGGGCCTTCGCGTCCTGGCGGCCTTCGGCCGCGTCCGCTGCGCGTCGCTTCGCTCCTTACACTTCCCGGGTGGATCTCGACGTCGTCTTCCTCGGAACTTCAGGCTCGTTGCCGACCGCGAAGCGCGCTCCAACGAGTCTTCTCGTGCGCCGAGGAGGCGATCGCTTCCTGGTCGACTGCGGCGAGGGAACCCAGCGGCAGCTGCTGCGTTCGGGCGTCGGCCTGATCGAGCTGCAAGAGGTCTTCGTCACCCACTACCACGCCGACCATTACCTCGGCCTCCCCGGGATGCTGAAGACGTTCTCGCTGCGTGGCCGCGACGTGCCGCTCACGATCTACGGCCCTCCCGGGCTCCGCGACCTCTTCGACGGGTTGAAGCGCATCTTCGGCAGGCTGACCTACCCCCTCGATCTCCAGGAGCTTCGGGCTGGTGAGAGTCTCGACAGGGGCGAGTACAGGATCGTCACGTTTCCGGTGCGCCACGGAATCCCGGGACTCGGATACGCACTCGTCGAAGAGCCCCGGCCCGGTCGCTTCGACGTGGAGGCGGCGCGCGCGCTCGAGGTCCCCGAGGGGCCTGCGTGGGGCGCACTGCAACACGGCCAGACGGTAGACCTCCCCGACGGTCGTTCGGTCACCCCCGACCAGGTGCTCGGTACCGCGCGTGCCGGACGCAAGCTCGTGATCACCGGCGACACGAGGCCCGCCCGATCGGTGCTCGAGATCGCCTTGGACGCCGATCTCCTGATCCACGACGGGACGTTCTCGGGCGAGGAGCAGGAGCGAGCCGACGAGACATGCCACACGACCGCGGCCGATGCGGCCGAGGTCGCACGGGTCGCAGGCGTCAGGATGCTCGCGTTGACACACCTCTCGAACAGGTACTTCGGGGCCGAGATCATGCGCGAGGCGCGCGCCGTCTTCCCCGAGACGGTGGTACCGCGCGACTTCGATATCATCGAAGTTCGCTTTGCCGAGCGCGGGGGGCCGCGGCTCGTCAAGGGAGGAGCGCTCGCCGGCGCGGGCGACGACGAGGGCCCCGGGGAACGGGACGCCGCCCTCGAGACACAGATCGAGGTGGAAACATGACGCGGATGGTGCAGGTGGTCGTCGCCTCCGATCTCACGGAGGCCGAAGAGATCCAGACGATGCTGCATGCGGCCGGCATCCCGTGTGAGGTCGAGCAGGCGGTCGACCATCACCCGACAGAGCTCGAGGACGCTCCTGTACGCGTTCTCGTCGCCGAGGCGGACTTGGAGGCTGCGCAGAACGCCATCGAATCCCTCTCCGATCCGGACGAGTTCATCGGAGACAACTAGCCAGTGCTCCGACCCGAGGCCGGCGACGGCCCAGACTTCGGTGCACTGGCCGGGCAGTACGACCGTCTGCGCCCGGCCGATGCCAACTGGCTCGAGGTCGCGGATGCTGTCTGGGACGAGGGAGACCTCCTGGGCCGACGCCTCCTCGACGTGGGCTGCGGCACCGGACGCCTCTCGGCGCTCTTCGCGGAGCGCGGCGCGAAGGTCTGGGGCGTCGATCCGTCCGATGAGATGCTCGATCAGGCCCGTGCGAGGGCTCTGCGCGGCGTCGGCTTCAGGACCGGAGGCGCCGAGAGCCTGCCGTTTCGGGACGGGTGGTTCGACCGGGCGGTGCTGATGCTCGTCATCCACCTCGTCGACCGCGGGCGGGCTCTGGCCGAGCTCCACCGGGTGCTGAAGGCGGACGGTCGGCTCGTGATCGCGACGTTCCGCCCGGAGCACTTCGAGCGACTCTGGCTCGCGGAGCTCTTCCCGTCGCTGGCCGGCATCGACCGGTCGAGGTTCCCAGATCCGCTCGAGCTGGCCGCCGGGCTCGAGGCGGCAGGATTCGACCGCGTCAGGATCCGCGATCTCGCCCAGCGCGCGACCGTCAGCCGCGCGGACGCGCTCGAGCGCATTCGCGGTCGCTACATCTCGTCGCTCGCGCTCCTGCCCGAGGACGAGTATCGCGCGGGGCTCGCCCGCGCCGAGCGGGAGCTGGGAGCGATCACCGAGTACCCCAGAGCATGGGCGATCGTCGTCGCCGACAGATCGTGACGCTCTCTAGAGACTTGATGTGGAATGGGCGTGCGTCTGGGGAGCCGCCTGCACCAAGGAGCGTGGTCGAGGCGGCCGCGATCCGCCGCGTGCAGGCCCTCATCCAGACGTGCGGTCATGCCACATCAAGCCTCTATATTGCGGTCTCGGCCGCGAGCTCCGGCTGGCGCTTCCGACCGAGAGCAATGAGCGCGACCGCGCCGAGCACCGCAAGGACAGCCCCGGCTCGGAGCACCCAGTCGATCGCGTCGGCATCCGACGAGGCCGTGGAAGCCGAGCCGCTGATCAGCTCGAGCGCCGTCGCGCCGACCGCGACACCGACCGCTCCGAACATCTCGAGCGAGGTCAGGGTGACACCCGATGCGGCGCCCGCCAACTCGGGAGCCACGACCGCCTGGGTCGCAACGTTCGCGAGGGCCCAGCCGAGCCCGCCGTGACCATCAGCGCGCCGATCGAGAGCATGTAGCCGCTGATGATCCACTGGAGGTCGGTGGTCGGGACGCCGAAGTCCTTCGCGATCGGCGGCAGCGCGAGGTTGAGCGCGAACCAGTCCATCTGAACGATCAGCATCGAGATCGCGCAGGCGGCGATGACCATGCCCTCGGCGTGCGTGTAACCCGACGAGGCTCCCGTCTCGCTCACCCGACTATTGTCGGAAAATCCGTTGGGCGAGTCCAGCCCGTGTGATCAGGACGATGGGGTGGGACGCTTGCGGAGCCGTTCGGCGAGGGTGCGAGCCTCCGACGCGAGGACGACGTTGCCCTTCGCATCCCAGATTGCCTGTGCCTCCTCGGCGCGGGTCACGGCCTCCTCGCGCTTGCCGGAGCGCCCCAGCACATCGGCGAGCGTCATTCGAGCGGGACCACGAATCTTGACGACGTCGGTGTCGTCCGCGATCTCGAGCGCCTCCCGGGCGAGCGTTTCGGCCTCCTCGAGTTGACCCCGCTCAGCGAGGAGCGTCGCCGTAATACGGCGGCTCAACACCTGGTCGAGGATGTCCTCCGCAGCGACGAGAGGTATCGCTTGCGCACTCAGCTCTTCGGCCTCGGCGATTCGTCCCCGTGCGAGCATCAGCTCAGCGCGAGCAAGCAAGCGGTAGGGAAGTGCGCTCGGAGCCCATTCCCTCGTCAGGGCACAACCCTCCGCGAGGATCTCATCGGCGCGATCGAAATTCCCCGCGAGGCGCTCGACCTCAAGTCGCCCGGGCTGCAGTTTCTCCCAGACGTCCATACCCAGCCCCTCGTACGCACGGGCACTCTCGTCGAGAAGAACCTGCGCCTCATCGAAGCGGCCTTCCATTGCACGGCCCCAGGCGAGGGCGTCGGCGAAGAACGCCTCGTGGAACCGGTCAGCGCTCGCGCGCGAGGTCGCGAGAAGCTCCTCGAGCTCTCGTATCGCGGCACTGCCGGGACCCGGGCCGGAGAACAGCGTATGGGCGAGTTCGCCCCGCCACCAGATCTCGTCTCTC
>JBBQXH010000072.1:0-9810 GCA_038209835.1 Gaiellales bacterium
GAGCCCGCCGAGTCCTCGACGAGGATCACTACGACCTCGAGAAGGTTAAGGAGCGAATCGTCGAGTACCTGGCGGTGTCGAAGCTGAAGCGCGACCTGTCCGGCCCGATCCTCTGCTTCGTCGGCCCGCCCGGGGTCGGCAAGACCTCGCTCGGGCAGTCGATCGCTCGGACGCTCAACCGCGAGTTCGTCCGGATCTCGGTCGGGGGCGTGCGCGACGAGTCGGAGATCCGCGGCCATCGGCGGACGTACATCGGAGCGATGCCCGGGACGGTCATCCGGGCGATCCGCGACAAGGGAGCGAAGAACCCGGTGTTCATGATCGACGAGATCGACAAGATGGGCGCGGACTGGCGTGGCGACCCTGCGAGCGCGATGCTCGAGGTGCTCGACCCGGAGCAGCACTCGACCTTCCGCGACCACTACCTCGATCTCCCGTTCGACCTCTCGAAGGTGCTGTTCATCTGCACCGCGAATCAGCTCGAGCCGATCCCCGCGCCACTTCGCGACCGGATGGAGATCATCCAGCTCTCCGGGTACACGGAGGACGAGAAGGTGGCAATCGCGCGGCGCTACCTCATCCCGAAGCAGCTCGAGGCAAACGGGCTCGAACGCGGGCAGGCGGCCTTCACGGAGCGCGCGTTGCGCTTGCTCGTCCGTGCGTATACCCGCGAGGCCGGCGTCCGCGGGCTCGAGCGTCAGATCGGCGCCCTGTGCCGTAAGACCGCGGCCCAGGTCGCGGAGGGAAAGCTGAAACGCGCCCGGATCGACGAGAAGCGCGTCCGCTCGTGGCTGGGGCCGCGCCGCTTCTCGAGCGAGGTGCGCAAGCGAACGTCCGATCCCGGAGTGGCTACGGGTCTCGCCGTGACATCCATCGGAGGCGACGTCCTGTTCGTCGAGGCAACCGCAATGACGGGCAAGGGGAACCTCACGATCACGGGTCAGCTCGGTGAGGTGATGCGCGAGTCGGCGCAAGCTGCGCTCTCCTGGGTTCGCTCCCACGCGATGTCACTCGGGGTTCACGACACCTGGTTCGAGGATCACGACATCCATATCCACGTGCCGGCCGGCGCCGTTCCGAAGGACGGGCCTTCGGCTGGGATCACGATCGCGACGGCGCTCGTATCGCTCGTCACCGGCCGGCCGGTCTCGGAGGACGTGGCCATGACCGGCGAGATCACCCTCACCGGTCAGGTGCTACCGATCGGAGGCGTGAAGGAGAAGGTCCTGGCCGCGGAGCGCGCGGGCATCTCGACCGTCATTCTCCCGAGCGAGAACGAGCCCGACCTCGAGGAGCTGCCGGCCGACGTTCGAGGCGCCATGCACTTCAGACTCGCTGAATCGATCGGAGAGGTGATCGAGGCGGCCATCGACGGTACGGTCGGCGCGGCAGTCACTGCGGCGCGGAGCGAGCCCAAGGCGGCCAGCGGACCTGCATCCGGTCGCTCTGACCCGCGCTAGACTGGACTGCCACGAGGACGCAACGAAAGGACTTCCCCGATGCCGAGCATCCAGACAATCACACCGTCGCTTGACACGGTCAAGCGGGTCTACGCCGTCAAGACGGCGATCGACGCGGCCCGCCCGATCGCAAAGGAGATGGCCAAGGACGAGAAGCTTCGCCAGCAAGTCATCAGCGCCATTGGCACCGCCCGTGGCCTGTACGACGAGCACGGCGGAGCCTCCTCCGCGAGAGCCGTCGCCGCACGCATCGCCGTCGATCCGGAGTTCGTTGGCGAGATCCAGCGGACGGGCAAGGAGATCCGCAAGGCCTCGGCGCGCGCGAAGAAGGCCCAGAACTCACACCGGACGCGCAACACGATCCTCATCGTCACCGGCGTCGTCGTCGGCGTGCTGTACAACCCGTTCACGGGCCCCGACACGCGCCGCTGGATCAAGGAGAAGACGTTCGGGCCGGAGGAGACGTTCGAGTACGAGGCCTAAACCCGGCTTCCAGCCCTGGCGAACGCGGTAAGTGCAGCGTCGGTCGCCTTGACCTGATCGGGCACGAGCGGGATCGCCTTGATGAGCGGCGGAAAGGCGATCCAGACGAGTGACCCGCCGAGATGGCGGATCACCGCACGGCCGTCCGGGTCGACTCGGACGCGCTCGAAGTGGACGGCGGCGAGCTTCTCGACGAGTTCGGACTCGGCGGCGAGCCGGGCGGCCAGCCGCTTCCCTGCGTCGTCTCCGCGGCGCGCGTGGAACGTGATCCCGGCGAGCTTCACGACGCCTCGCCCCCGCGCCGAGATGCCGCGTGTGACGGGCAGCACGGGCTTCGCCGTCGAGATCTCGAGCGCGTAGTTGCCGCCGAATACCTTGCCTTCCCTCGCCATGTCGAGCCGGAGTGAGCGCCCGTTGCGTGCGCTGACGGTCGCCGCGAGCAGGTCTGTTCGACGGACACCGTCGTAGCCGGCGCGGGCGAACAGCTCCACAGTCTGATCGAGCGCCCTGATCGCACGCGTCCGAGCGGGGCCCTCGAACCTCGGCGCCCGAACGGCGGCCACCGCTACAACGCGTCGAGATACTCGCGGAGCTCCCAGTCGGTCACCGCGAGCGTGAAGCGCCGGAACTCGTTGCGCTTGAGCGCGGTGAACGCCTGGACGAACTGCTCACCGAGGCAACCCCGCATGTAGGTGTCGGCCTCGAGCGCGTCGAGCGCGTCTCCGAGCGAGAAGGGCATGAGCTCGCGCTCGACGGGGGGCTCGTAGACGGCTACGGTCGGCGGTCCGGGGTCGATGCCGCGATCGACGCCGTCGATGCCGGCGAAGATGTGTGCGGCCGAGGCAAGATAGGGGCTCGCCGTCGCATCCGCGAAACGCGACTCGAGCCGCGCTGCCTTTCCGCGCTCGGCCGGTAGGCGTACGCCGACCGAGCGGTTGTCGATGCCCCAGTCGACGAAGTAGGGGCCGAGCTCCTGCGCGATGAACCGCTTGTACGCGTTGACCGTGGGCGCAGAGATCGCCGTCATCCCGCGCGTGTGCTCCAGTATCCCGCCGAGAAAGCCCCGGGCGGCGTCCGAGATGCCGTACTCGCCGGCCGGATCGTCGAAGACGTTGCGGCCGTCCTCGTCCCAGGCCGAGAAGTGGAGGTGGTACCCGGACGTACCGCCGCCTTCGACCGGTCGTCCCATGAAGGTGGCGACGAGCCCGTGCCCCGCCGCCGTCTCCTTGATCGCGAGCTTCAGAAGGTGCGCGTCGTCGGCGGCACTGAGGGCGTCCGCGAAACGGGTGTTGATCTCCCAGTGAGACGGGTCGTACTCCTGATTGACGCAGACGAACGGAAGGCCGAGGGCGCGGACGTTGTCCTCCATCTCGCGGATCACGCCCTCCGGGTCGACCCGCTTGTCGAGACGGTAGACGGTCCCCGGATTCGGCTGGTAGAGCGAGACTCCGCCCTCGGGCGTTCGCCGCAGGAGATAGAACTCGAGCTCGTGCCCGACGGACATCTCGAGGCCACGCTGGCGAGCAGCTTCGATCGCCCGGCGCAACATTCCCCTGGGATCTGTCTCGAGCGGCTCGCCGCCGAAGAAGCAGTCGCCGAGGCAGATCGCGGTGTCCCGCTCCCACGGGAGGACACGAAGTGTCGACAGGTCCGGGCGGACCTGCATGTCGCGGAAGTTGAGCTCATCGCGGAGGCCCGTCCCGTCGGGCATCACTCCCGTGTGATCGATCGCGAAGACGGCGACGCAGAAGTTGACGCCGTCCTCGGCGAGCTCCTCGACGAGATCGAGCGGAACGACCTTGGCGCGGGTCGTCCCGAGGAGGTCGGAGTAGTGGACGCGAACGCGGCAGATCCCAGCCTTGCGAAGCTCCGCGACGTCAGCTCCCATCCGGCCCCTTCGGATCGTCGTCGAACGGCAGGTCCGGATCGAGCGGATGGCGCGGAAGTCCCGGGTCGACCGGAAGCGGCAGATCTTGCTCGATCAGGTCCGCCTCGCGGTAGACATCCGCGAGCGGAACGGGCTTGAAGATGCTGCCCGCGTCCTTGAACGCATAGAGGTTGTAGACGAGCGAGAACACGGCCGAGATGGCGAGGAAGATGAGATACCGGTAGTAGATCGAGCTCGCCTCGATGCCCGGCGGAGCGATCTTGTAGGCGGCCAGGCCGAGGAGGCCGATCCCGAGAATCTGCGGAATCGGTGACCACGGAGAACGGAACGGCCTCGAGGCGCCCGGCTCCCGGCGGCGGAGCATGAGCAAGGAGATGTGAATCAGGACGTAGGCCGTCACCCACCCGAGGACGCCGGCGAGAATCAGCTTGATGAAGTTCGCTCCCTCCGCCGCGCCGAAGGCGTTCATGAGGATCGGAATCGCCGCGAGGACGATGATCCCGACCCACGGTGCTCGCGTTCGGGGCAGGAGCCAGCCGAACGGCGAAGGAAGCTGCCGGGTGAGCGCCATGCCGTAGAGGATGCGCGGGACTCCGGCGATCACGGCGTTGAGCGTGCCGACCGAAGCCGCGAGCACGACCAGGCCCATCCACCACTTGCCCGCTTCCCCGAACACAGCGATGCCTACGTCGACCGGGAGGGTCGGGGCGAGCGTCGAGAGGACGTCACCGGGGAGGTAGCGGGAGGCCGCCAGCCCGAACAGGACGACCGGGACGGCGATCAGGCCGAGGCCGACGAAGATCCCGACGGGGATGTCTCGCGACGGTCGCTTCAGCTCCTCTGCCAGCGGGCAGGTGTACTCGACGCCGACGAACGTGAAGATCGACAACCCGAGCAGCGCCGAGAGGAGACTCCAGCTCAGGTCGATGTCGGGTAGCGCCGACCCGATCGGATCGCCGGATCCTCCTCCCACGAGCCCGACGATGCCGAGCACCAGCAGAGAGGCGGCGACGGCGAACGTGAGCGTGACCTCGAGCGCGGCGAACGGCCTGATCCCGAGCAGGTTCAGCAGCGCGAGGAAGCCGACGATGATGAAGATCCACCACTTGTAGGTCAGCCCGGCTCCGAGCACGTCGCTCGTGACGATGCCGGCCACGTACGCCTCGGCCGTCCCCGGGAAGAGCTGCACCGCGATGTACCCGACGGCGACGGTGAGGGTCGCCCAGAACGGCCCGAGCCCTGCGCGCACGTACTCGTTCATCGACCCGGCCTTCGGGATCATCGTCGCGAGCTCCGAGAAGCTCATGCTCGCGAAGATCATCGTGACGAAGCCGATCGCGAGCGCGATCAGCCACACCCAACTCGCGAAGAACCCGCCTGCGACGGTCGCCAGCACGGACGACGCGACGATCAGGCTGAACGTCGTGCCGATCGCGGTGGGAAGACCCACAGAACGCCGTTCGAGTCCCGCTTCGCCTTCCTGAGTTGCCACAGCCATCGTTCCCCCCTCGTCGCCTGCGGCGCAGTATGAATGCGAACGCCACCGAAACTCAAGGTGGAGAGCAACCGCATAGCATCAGCTCATGGGAGAGCGAGAGGCTCTAGACGGCCAGGTTGCCGTCGTAACAGGGGGCACGCAGGGGATCGGCGCCGCGATCTCGGCTCGACTCGCCACTGCCGGCGCGGTCGTGGAGGTGTTCGACCTATCGGGAGCGACGCCCGTGGACGTCGCCGATGAGGCAGGCGTCCTAGAGGCAGCCGGGCGAGTCCTCGGAGACCACGGGCGAATCGACATCCTCGTCAACAACGCCGGCGTCTACCCGCACACGCCGTTTCCCGAGTTGACCTTCGCCGAGTGGCGGCGCGTGCTTGCGACGAACCTCGATGGCGTCTTCCTCTGCACCCACGCCGTCTACCCGACGATGATGCGGGCCGGCTACGGACGCATCGTCAACATCTCGTCCGCTGCCTACCTGGTCGGCCCGGGCGGCATGACCCACTACCTGGCCTCGAAGGGAGGGGTCATCGGCTTCACCCGCTCGCTGGCAGCCGAGGCCGGCGAGCACGGAATCACGGTGAACGCGATCACGCCGGGCTTCATCGCGACCCCGGGCGTCTTCGCCGACCCTGCGGAGGTCGAGCTCTTCGACGAGATCGTCGCCGAGCAATCGATCCGGCGGCGGGGCGAGCCCGAGGACATCGCCGAGTGCGTTGCCTACCTCGCGAGCCCGGCGGCCAGCTTCATCACCGGTCAGACCGTCAACGTCGACGGCGGCCACCGATTCATCTAGTGGATCGTCAACCAACGTTGCCGGGATCCTGCCGAGCGAAAAGCAAGCCCGGCAAGGACGCAGGGAGCGTCAATACCAGTCTGGTATTGGCGCGACCGAGGACACCGCATGGCGCCGCTTTGCAGCCGGCAGGAACCGGTGAACGTTGGTTGACGGTTCACTAGGAAGCTGATGACGGGCATCGTCGGCGGGCTGATCGCGGCGCTCGCCTGGGGTGGCGCGACGGTGTCGAGCGCGCAGGCTTCCCGAGATGTCGGCCCGTTCGTCGCGTTCGCGTGCGCGAACGTGGTCGCATTCCTGATCACGTTGCCGATCGCGCTGGCAACGGGAATGCCCGACGCACCAGCGTCGGCCTGGGGGTGGACCGTTGTCTACGGCGTCGCCCTGATCGGAGCGTTCGGATTTGCGTTCCCGGCGCTGACGATCGGGCGAGTCGGGATCGTGGCGCCCGTGATCGCAGTGGACGGCGCCATCGCGGCGTTGTTCGCATTTCTGACGGGAGAGCCGATCGTCGCGCTTGCGGGCGTCGGCCTGGTCGTCGTCGTGGTCGGCGTCGTCCTGTCCGTTCTCCAGCCTGCGCCGTTGACGAGCCTCGGCCCCCGGCGCGACCGACTGGCCGTGGTGCTGGGACTGGCGTCGGCCCTCTGCTTCGCGACCGCTTTCATCGCCGCGAGCAAGACCACCGGTCTCGAGCCCGCCTGGGTCGTGACCGTCGGGCGAGCCGTGAACATCGTCTTCGTGACCGTCCCCGTGCTCGCAGCCACCGGCGTTCCGCGGCTTCCGCGTCGCGTCTGGCTCCTGATCGGCGGTGAGGCGGTCGGCGACGTCGTCGGCAACATCGCCTTCGTGACCGCCACCCGTGACGGCCTGGCGGTTCCCGCGGTCCTCGGATCGCAGTACGCGATCGTGGCGGCACTGCTCGGCGCGTTCTTCTTCCGCGAGCGGCTCACACCGCTCCAGTGGGGAGGAGTCGCGCTGACGCTCTTTGGGGTAGGACTGATCGCGGCCGTCAGTGCGTAGAGGCTTGATGTACTTTCCGCCTAGAGAACGACGGACGGAGGCGGGATGAGCAAGAACGGTTCCCAGGAAGCCGAAGGCGAGCGATCCGACGAGCGGAAGCCCGTTGCGCCGTACCTGGCGGTCGGCATGTCCACCGTCGTCTACGGGATCGGCGAGCGCAAGCACATCCAGTGGAACCTCGACACGATCGAGGACGGGATCCACGCCGCGATGTCGGTCATCGGGATCAACATGCCCGTCCGGCTGATCGCGCTGGCCGAGGGTGCGCTGACCGGCTTCACCGACGAGGCGTTCGACGTGCCACACGTCGTCGCCGCCCACGACCTCTTCATCGACATCCCCGGCGAGGAGACCGAGCGCCTTTCAGCGCTGGCAAAGCACTACGACACGTATCTCGTCGTCCAGTGCAAGGCTCGCTGGCCAGAAGTCATGCCCAACCGCTACTTCAACACCCTCTTCGTGATCGCGCCGAGCGGCGAGGTCGTGCACAAGGCCGCGAAGAACCACCTGTGGTGCCGTGAGCGTTCGTGCACGCCACATGACGTCTACGACCGGTGGGTCGAGCTCTTCGGCGACGGCATCGACGCCTTCTACCCGGTCCTCCGCACCGAGGACATCGGAAACATCGGCACGATCTGCTGCTCGGACGGCGAGTATCCGGAGGCCATCCGTGCGCTTGCCTTCAACGGCGCGGAGGTCGTCTACCGGCCGAGCGAGGCTGTCCCGATGACGACCTGGGGCTCGGAGCCGGGCGGCACCTGGCTGCTCCAGAACCGCGCCCACGCCCAGTTCAACTCCCTCTACATGCTCTGTCCGAACGTCGGGCCGGTCTATCTCCATCCGAAAATGAGGCATCCGTTCGACATCGGTGGAGGCAGCTCGCACGTGTGCGACTACCTCGGAAACGTCGTCTCGTACAGCGCCTCTGGCACGAACACGTTCGTCACGGGCATCGTCGACATCGAGGCGCTGCGCCAGTTCCGCGTCATGAACCTGAACTCGAACTGGATGAAGGATCTACGCACCGAGGTCTTCCGCCGCATGTACGACGAGCCGATCCATCCGGCCAACCTCTGGCTCGAGGATCACCCGAAGAGCCACGCGCAGGTCGACGACGTCTACCGCGCGAACATCCAGCGCCTGATCGACCGCGGAACCTTCACGCCGCCCGCGCATTCCTTTCCGGGAGCCCGCTACATCCCGATGGACGAGCATCCGCCGATGGCGGGCTGGCTCGGAGCGAGGACGCTCTGGGTCGGCGCCGAGCGGAAGATCGAGGGGGACGAGGGCTAGGACGGACACGCAGTCGCCTGTGCTGCACGGTGCCGACAGCCACGATTTGATCCGCGTGCATGGCGCGCGCGTGAACAACCTCCAGGACGTCAGCGTCGAGATCCCGAAGCGCCGACTGACGGTGTTCACCGGCGTCTCCGGCTCGGGCAAGAGCTCGCTGGTGTTCGACACGATCGCCGCGGAGTCCCAGCGGCTGATCAACGAGACCTACAGCGCCTTCGTGCAGGGCTTCTTGCCGACGCTGGCCCGCCCCGAGGTCGACGTACTGGAAGGGCTGACGACCGCGATCGTCGTCGACCAGGAGCGGATGGGTGCCGACGCCCGCTCGACGGTCGGCACCGCCACCGACGCCAACGCGATGCTGCGCATCCTCTTCAGCCGACTCGGTAAGCCGCACATCGGCTCGCCCCAGGCGTTCTTGTTCAACGTCGGCTCGATTTCCGGCGCCGGCGCAGTCACCATCGAGCGCGGCGGCCGCACGACGAAGGAGAGGCGAAGCTTCAGCATCCTCGGCGGCATGTGTCCGCGCTGCGAGGGCCGGGGCTTGGTGAACGACATCGACCTCACCCAGCTGTACGACGACAGCAAGTCGCTCAACGAGGGTGCGCTCACGATCCCCGGCTACATCATGGACGGCTGGTACGGCCGGATCTTCACCGGCTGCGGCTTCTTCGATCCGGACAAGCCCATCAAGAAGTTCACCAAGAAGGAGCTCCAGGACCTACTCCACAAGGAGCCGACCAGGATCAAGGTCGACGGCATCAACCTGACCTACGAGGGTCTGATCCCGAGGATCCAGAAGTCGTTCCTGTCCAAGGACGTCGACGCGCTGCAGCCGCACATCCGCGCCTTCGTGGAGCGGGCGGTCACCTTCGCCACCTGTCCTGAGTGCGGGGGCACCCGGCTCAGCGAGGAGGCCCGGTCGTCGAAGATCGACGGGATCAACATCGCCGACGCCTGTGCGATGCAGATCAGCGACCTGGCCGAGTGGGTGGGCGGTCTGGACGAGCCGTCCGTCGCGCCGCTGCTGGCGGCGATGGGGCACACGCTCGATTCGTTCGTCGAGATCGGGCTGGGTTACCTCTCGCTCGATCGGCCGTCGGGCACGCTGTCGGGCGGCGAGGCGCAGCGCGTCAAGATGATCCGCCACCTCGGCTCCTCGCTCACCGACGTGACCTACGTCTTCGACGAGCCGACGGTCGGGTTGCACCCGCACGACATCGAGCGGATGAACAACCTGCTGCTGCGGTTGCGCGACAAGGGCAACACCGTGCTGGTCGTCGAGCACAAGCCGGAGGCGATCGGCATCGCCGACCATGTCGTTGATCTCGGCCCCGGCGCTGGCACTGCCGGTGGCGAGGTGGTGTTCGAGGGC
>JBBQXH010000073.1:0-9807 GCA_038209835.1 Gaiellales bacterium
GGCGCCGTAGACGAGTGTCCGGTTGATGATTCGATCGATCTCGTAGAGCCGGTATTTCAGGATCGCGATGCCGGCTGCGATCGGGAGTCCGGCTCCGGCCAGGAGGCCTACGATCTCGATCGCATCAAGGGCCCCGGTGGCGGAGACGGCGTTGGCGACGCCATGTGCGATCAGGACGAGCGCGAACAGCGCGGCGGCCAGGGCGAACCACTTGAACTGTTCGCGTTCGACGCCCCGCGAGCGTCTGAACCGAACGAATGTCGCGACGACTGCCGCGAGAAGGATGAGATCACCGGTCACGAGCAGAACGACGAAGATGAGCTCGCCGGCACGGCTGAGCGCCTCGACGCCGAGCGGATTCACAAATGCCTCGAAGGGCTCTGCGAGCCTTCCCGGCTGGATGCAGGCGAGCGCGTACGCGCCGACGAGGGCGGCGGCTCCAACGAACCCGAGCCGGCGCCAGTTGCGTGAGGCAAATCGGCCGCTCGGAAAGAGGAGCAGAAGAAACAAGAGCATCGCAAAGCCAGCCAGATACGAGCTCGTCTGGAGGCTTGCAGCGACCGTTCCGCCTGCGCCCCAATCGGGGTTAACGACCAGCGTGTAGACGGCGTAGCGCTCGAGTGCGTAGCCGAGTGCCGTCACGAGACCAAACCCGAGGAACACCCACCCCGTCGCGTTCCGCGAGCGATGGGCTGCGACGAGCGTCCCGATCACGACCATCGGCAACACGGTCAGGATCCCGACAGCGACCTGTGCGACAGAGCTGATGCTCTCCGTCGAGCCGACGTGCCGCGTGAGAATCAGCAACACGGCCGCGGCCGTGTCAATGGCCAATGCAAGCCCTGCGAGCGAATACGCGAGCCACGTTGCGGTCCGTGCGCTCATCGCCGACGTAGCCAGAGGGAGACGTGGGTCGGCTGCATGGTGTGGTGGACGACGGAGCCGAGGTCGGCGCCGAGCTGGTCGAGGTCGACCTCGTCCCGGAGCCGGGCTGAGAAAGCGTCGAGGGTCTGTTGGGCGTCATAGCGGCGGCGGTAGAAGCGTCGGTCGACGAACGCCTGGATGCGCCGGCGAACGGGACGGAACAGCGCTGCGACCGCGAGCGTCGAACCGGCGATTGCGAGGTCGTTGCCCCGGGTAAGTCCGCCGAAGGCCGCCTGGAGCCCGATCACGATGCCGAAGTAGAGACCGGCGAGCAGCGCGGTCACAGCGCCGTAGACGAGCGTTCGGTTGATGATCCGGTCGATCTCGTAGAGGCGGTAGCGCAGAACGGCGATCCCGACGGAGATCGGCAGCGCGAAGAGGGCGATCCCCATAGCGGCGCCCCCGATCCCCGAGTAATTGAAGGCGGCGGCAAAGGGCAGCCCGAAGAGGAGCAGCCCGGCGCTGCCGGCGAACCACTTGAACTGCTGCCGTTCTTGCCCCTGCGAGCGGCGAAACCTGAGAAGCAGGTTGATGGCCGCCAGAGCCACGCAGACGAGACAGAAACCGATGATCGGGAATGCGGCGACGAGGTAGCCCTTGCTGCTCGTAACGGCGAGGGGATTGTCATAGGCGTCGAATGGCGGGTCGAGGTGACCCGGCCCTGTCGAGATGAGCACCCAGACAGTGGCAAATCCGACCAGGACGACTCTGGCGACCAGTCGCCAGCGCGACGACGGGAAACGACCGCTCGGAAACACGAGCAGAAGCAAGAAGACTCCGGCCATCAGGGGCGTCCAGGAGCCGCCGGAGAGCGCAGCCGCGGCGGCGCCTCCAGGGAGTCCCGCCTCGGGCTTCGCGAGGAGTGCCAGCTCCGCGTAGAGGCCGAGGACACCGCCGAACAGAAAGCCAATACCGGCGAGCGAGAGCGCCCAGCCGACGAGGTTGCCCGGGCGTTTGAGCGTAACGATCAAGCCGACGACTACGAAGGAAAGCGTCGTGATGACGTCTGGCAGGCTGCGCAGCACGGAGTCGGCGGGCTCGTACGATGCATCCAGATGCACCAGCGCGAGCAAGACGATGGCAAGCACGGTCAGGAGGGCCGAGATGACGCAAAGAGCCTCGGCGAGCACGCGGGATCGCTGCGGGCTCGTTCTCATTGCCTACCGCTGGCCGGGTTCGGGATAGCCCGGAAGCCAAAGCGTCCGTTCGGGAATAACAGGACTGCGAGCGGCCATGCGAGATGGGCAGCACGCTGCGATGTCATCGCTCCACGTCCGCCGCGAAGAGTCTTCGCTCGCCGTCGAGACCCTTGAGAGAGAACCCGCCACGATCCTCGAAGCGAATCGACGAGCCCTCGACGAGGTCGCGGACGACTCCCGAGACGAAGACCTCGCCTGCCCCGGCCGCCGAAGCCACACGGGCGGCGATGTGGACCGCGATGCCACCCAGGCCGTCCCCGATCAGCTCGCACTCGCCGGTGTGAACCCCCGCGCGGAGCTCGAGGCTGAGCTCCCGCACGGCCGAGCGGCACGCGGCGGCGCAGCGGATCGCTCGGGTCGGGCCGTCGAAGGTGGCGAAGAACCCGTCGCCGACCGTCTGGATCTCCCGCCCGCGGAAGCGCTCGATCTCCCGTCGCACGAGCGCCTGCTGATCCTCGAGCAGGTCGCGCCAGCGCCGGTCGCCGAGCTCGCGAGCGCGTTCGGTCGACTTCACGATGTCCGTGAAGAGCAGCGTCGCGAGCACCCGCTCGTGCTCGGGCGCCGCACGCGTGCCGGTGAGGAACTCCTCGATCTCGCCGAGGATCGGATCGGCATTCCCGGCCCAGGGCCAGTGATCGCTGCCGGGGAACTCGACCAGGCGCGCGCCGGGGACGCGCTCGGCGACGTAGCGGCCGTGCTCGACGCTCACCAGGGGGTCGTCGGTGCGGTGTAGGACGAGTGTCGGCGCCGCGATCGCAGGCAGCGCATCGCGGACGTCGAGCTCGGTGTTCATGCGCATCAGGGTGGTCGCCATCCCCGGGCTCGCCGACAGGCGGAGCAGACGGGCGAACCAGGCGCGGTACCGATCGTCGCTCGTAGCGGAGAGGAGATCGGCGCCGTCTCCGCTTCCCCAGCCTTCCTCCGACGCGGCGAGATAGAGCTGGATCGCAGCCGGACTCCAGCCCCAGGGGTAGTCGTCCCCTTGGGTGAACTTGGCGAGGCTCGCGTAGAGGACGAGCCCTTCGACGCGTTCCGGTCTGGTCGCAGCGAACTCGAGGCCGAGCGCCGCGCCCTCGAAGATCCCGAGAAGAACGGCCCGCTCTGAGCCGGCCGCGTCCATGACGGCCCGGATATCGTCGACGCGATCGGCAAGCCCGGGCTCGCCGGAGACTGGGTCGGACATTCCGGTGCCGCGCTTGTCGAGCAGGATCAGTCGCGAGAAAGACGACAGCCGGCGGAGGAAGCGCGCGAACGGCGGGTGCTCCCAGCTCCACTCGGCATGCGACAGGAATCCCGGGACGTAGACGAGGTCGACCGGGCCCTCGCCGACGACCTGGTAGGCGATGTTGACCCCGCCGCTCCGTGCGTACCGGGTCTCGGGGAGCCTGTCCGTCACTCGGCCTCCCTCGCGACATGGTGTCCAAGTGACATGTTGTAGTAGTATTCAACCACTATGATGACAGTGCCGGAAGCGGCTCGCCGGACGGGGCGGAACCCGGAGACGATACGTCGCTGGATCCGCTCTGGAAGGCTCCGGGCGAGCAAGATCGGCACACAGCATGTCATCGACGAGAGAGATCTCGCGGACGCCCTCGAGCGAGGGGGCGTTACGCCCATGCCCGAGGGATGGCGGACCACGTGGACAGGCGACCCGATGCCCGATTGGGTCGCCCTCGTTCGCGAGGTTCGGGATTCCCGTTGAGCGTCCTCGTCCTCGACGCGAACGTCGTTCTGGCCGCCGCGACGCGCGACGGCGGCTTCGAGCCCTTCGCAAGTGAGGAGCTCGTGGGGCCTCCTCTGCTCTGGCCGGAAGCGCGCTCGGCTCTTCACGTTGCCCGCTGGCGCGGCATCGTGGCCGAGCCGGTTGCGGACCGAGCGCTCTCGCTGCTCGAGTCCGGAGCCGTCGTTGAACGCCGTCACCGTCTGCTCGGTAGCGAGACGTGGCGAATCGCAGACCAGCTCGGCTGGGCGAAGACCTACGATGCGGAGTATCTCGCTCTCGCCTCGCTCCTCGGCGGCGCCCTGGTGACCTTCGATCAGCGGATGCAGCGAGCGGCGGCACGGCTCGGCCTGCCGATCGATCTCACGCGGCTGCGCTGAGCGAGGGCTCATCGTTCCGTCTCCCGAAGCCAGAGCGAGACGTGCGCGGGCTGCATCGTCTCGTGCACGACAGAGCCGAGGTCGGCTCCGAGTTGGTCGAGGTCGACCTCGTCGCGGAGCCGTCCGGCGAAGGCAGCAAGCGTCTGCTCGGCGTCGTAACGGCGCCGGTAGAAGCGGCGGTCGACGAACGCCTGGATTCGGCGCCGGGCGGGCCGGAAGAGCGCTGCCACGGCGAGCGTCGAGCCGGCGATGGCGAGGTCGTTCCCGCGGGTGAAGCCGCTGAACACCTGCTGGAGCGCCAGGACGATGCCGAAGTACAAGCCCGCGAGGAGCGTCGAGACTGCCCCGTAGACGACCGTGCGGTTGACGATTCGATCGATCTCGTAGAGCCGATAGCGCAGCACGGCGATCCCCGCGCCGAGAACCACGCAGGGCAAGGCGATCGGCACCGTGTAGTCGAACACGCCGTCATGACCGCTCGAGCTGATGCCTAGGCTCACGAAGAAGATGGCGGCCACCCCGATCGCACCCGTGGCGAGCCACTTCACCTGGAGCCGCTCGAGCCCGTGGGACCTCCGGAACCGCAGGACGATCGACAGGGCCGTAAGAGCGAGGCAGGGGAAGATCAGAAGCCAGCCGATGAACTGGAGATTCCGGAAGAGATCACCCGGCGTCTCGACACCCAGTGGATTCGCGACCGAATAGTCCCGGAGATCCTCGGGCGCCAGGGCCAGCCCGAGACTGAGCAGCACCATCTGCGCGATCACGAGGGCGAGCGCCCAGCGCCAGCGCTTCGTGAGGAGGATTCCGTCGGGAAAGACGAGCGGCAGAAGAGCGAGGAGCGAGAAGGACACGGGAACCCACAGCCAGTTCGCGACCCAAGCGAGATACTCGGGGCCCGCGAGCGAATCTGGTGCGGCGATCAGCCCGTACGTCGTATAACCGTCGGCGAAGACGAGTATGCCGGCGAGGAGCGCTGCGCTGCTGAATATCCTGCCGACCAGGTTCCCCGGCTGTCGCCGCACGATCAACGCGCCCAGAAACGCCATGAGGGCCACGACCGGGGTGAGTGCGAGGTCCGCGCCGATGGTCGTGTTCCACGATCCCTTCGACCAGCTGAGGATCTCGAGGGCGATCCCGGCCGTAACGCACACTGCTGCGACCGCGGATGTCCCCAGGACGAGTCGCCGCTCGACCGACGGGCTCACCTGTCCACCTTCTGGGGTCGGAGCCAGAGCGAGACATGCGAGGGCTTCAGCGTCTCGCTGACGACGCGGCCGAGCTCGGTCTCGAGCGCCTGCAGGTCGACCTCGTCGCGGAGCCTGGAGCTGAACGCGGCGAGGGTCTGCTCGGCGTCGTAGCGGCGGCGGTAGAAACGGCGGTCGACGATCGCCTGCAGCCAGCGTCGGGCTGGGCGGAAGAGCGCGGCGACGGCGAGGGTCGAGCCGGCGATGGCGAGGTCGTTTCCGCGCGTCAGACCGCCGAACACTGCCTGCAACCCGATCACGATGCCGAAGTACAGCCCGGCGAGTCCTGCGGTCAGGATGCCGTAGATGAGAGTGCGGCGCACGACCAAACCGAGGTCGTAAAGGTGGTAACGGAAGATTGCGATGCCCGCAGCAACGGGCAGGGCGGCCATCCCGAGCGCCATGACCGTTGCCAGTCCCTCCGAGGCCGGCACCCAGAAGATCGCGACGACGACGATGGGCACTGCTGCGAGGAACCAGCGGAGTTGCTGACGCTCCAGGGCGTCGCCTCTGCGGTAGCGCAGGATCACCGAGACGATGGCGAGCAGGCCCGCGAGCAGTAGGCTCGGCCAGGCCCATACGGCCTCCGTGAAGAGCAGGAAGTCGACCTCGATCGGTTTGGGCGCGTCCGTGACGACTGACAGGGTGCCAGGCTCGAGGACGAGGCCCAGACCCAGGATGAGGGCCGAGGCCACGTACAGCCAGACGACGGCCAGCCATCTGCGTGAGAGCATGCGTCCGGTCGGATAGACGAGGAGGAGAAACGTGCCGAGGCCGAAGAAGGCGACCGGGAACAAATCCGCCATCAGGCCGACCCACGAGCCGCCCGGAAGAGAGCCGGGAGACTCGCGGAGCGCGTAGACCGCGTACTCCTGTGCGAGCATGCCGAGCTCGGCGAGGAGCCCCGTGGCGAGGAAGATCCAGCCCACAAGGTTGCCGAACCGGCGCGAGACGATCAACGAGCCGACCGCGGCGTAGGCAAGGAACGCAACGATCAGCCCAGCGTCGCCTTTCCGTGAGTCCACGGAGACATCGAGTGAGCGCGTGCGTGCCCAGAGCGTCAGCGCCGCGCCGGCGACGAGCACGGAGAACACGAACAGCCACCAGGCGATGCGGCTCCTCATCGCTCACCCTCCCGGTGGCGGAGCCAGAGCGAGACGTGCGTCGGTTGCATGGTGTCGCGCACGACGGTGCCGAGGTCGCTGCCGAGCGTCTCGAGGTCGATCTCATCGCGGAGCCGGGCCGAGAACGCGGCGAGGGTCTGATCGGCGTCGTAGCGGCGGCGGTAGAAGCGCCGGTCGACGAACGCCTGGATCCGGGCGCGCACAGGGCGGAAGAGCGCTGCGACGGCGAGCGTCGAGCCGGCGATGGCGAGGTCGTTTCCTCGGGTGAAGCTGCTGAATACCGCCTGCAGCCCGATCACGATGCCGAAGTAGAGGCCGGCCAGGAGCGCCGAGACGCCTCCGTAGACCAGTGTCTTGCGGACGATGAAGTCGATATCCCAGAGCTGGTGCCGTATGACGGCGACGCCGGTGGCGATCGGGATCCCGGCGATGGCGAGCACCACCACCGGCCAGCTCCAGTTGTCGCTCGGTATGGCAAAGGCTGTGATGACGAGCACCACGCAGACGGCGAACGCACGGGCGACGAAGCGCAGCTGCTCCCGCTCCCGGCCCGAAGCTCTCCTCAGGCGTACGACGAGCGATGCGAACGACAGAATCGCGGCGACCGCGAGCACGACCATGGCTACGAGCGACACGATCTTGGCTCCGCCGACGCCTAGCGGGTTGTCGATATCAGCGAACTCGATGGCGCTGAGAGTTCCGGCCGTGAGTGCCGCTCCTATCGTCCCGATCACCAGCGCGGCCAGGATCACGCCGAGGAGCGGCCGCCAGCGTCGCGACGGAGGATGACCGTCGGGAAACAGCAAGAGCAGGAGTGTGAACGGCATCATGAGTGCCGGGAACCAGAACCAGGCCTCGATCCAGGCGGCAACCTTGAGCCCCGGCGTTCCGGGGCGAACGATGTACGCATAGAGGGCGTACTCGTAGGCGATGAAGCCGAGTGCCCAGAAGAACGACGTCGCCGTGAAGACCCAGCCGATCGGGTTCTCGGGTTGCCGGCGCGCGACGAGCGCGCCTATGGGGAGCAGGGTGAGCGCCATGATGAGAACGGTCGCCGTGCCCGCCGCGTCGGCGCTCCGTCCCACATCGGTCGTCAGCGACAAGAGCATGAAGACGAGACCGACGACGATGATCGTCGCGGTAGGAATCCAGGCGAACGGCGCGAGACGCGTCAAGATCGACCTCCCTGGTCGCGAATCCAAAGGGAGATGTGCGCCGGCTGCATCGTCTCGTCGACGACGTGGCCAAGCTCCGTCTCGAGCGCCTGCAGGTCGATCTCGTCGCGCAGCCTGGCGCTGAACGCTGCGAGGGTCTGCTCGGCGTCGTAGCGGCGGCGGTAGAAGCGCCGGTCGACGAACGCCTGGATCCGGGCGCGGGCAGGCCGGAAGAGGGCGGCGACGGCGAGCGTCGATCCGGCGATCGCGAGGTCGTTGCCGCGGGTGAATCCGCTGAAGACCTGCTGGAGCGCCAGCACGATCCCGAAGTAGAAGCCTGCGAGAATTGCCGAGACGAGGGCATAGACGACCGTGCGGTTGACGATCCGATCGATCTCGTACAGGCGGTAGCGGAGGATGGCGAAGCCAGTTGCAAGTGGAGGCGCGGTGAGGCCGAGGCCCGTGATCACGAAAGCCAGCTCGGTAACGGCCCAGAGGGTGGCTCCGACTACCGCTGCCACCGCCATGAAGACCAGGCTGGCGACGATCCACTTCAGCTGGACCCGCTCGCTCCCGTTCGAGCGACGGAAGCGGATCACGAGCGATGCGACGCAAGCGAGGATCCCGGTGATGAGAAGGACGAGCCCGAGCCCGAGCCCGACCACGACTAGCGGTGCTGAGAAGGCATAGGGGTTGGGAACCTGCCGGGTATCCCCGACGAGCGAGAGGGTGTCGACCGTCGCCTCCCCGAAGGTCGTCGTCACCACGAGTCCGATGCCTGCGGCGATACCCGCGAGCCACCAACGGGGGGACAGCGGTCGTCCGGTCGGAAACAGGAGCGACAGCGCGGTGAGCGGAACGCTGATGAGAGGGAGCCAGCTCCAGCTCGACAACCACGCGAAGCCGATCGCCGCCGGAAGGTCTGGGTGCCCGTGGAAGAGCGCATAGCCCGCGTACGCATCGCCTGCCAGCTCGACCGCCCAGCCCAGGCCGACGAGAACGAAGATCCAGCCGATCGGGTTATCGGGGCGGCGGCTTGCAACGATTGCCCCGACCAGGCTGTACGCCGCAGCGATGACGACGTAGGCGATCGATCGCGGAGGCTGACTTCCGATCGCGACGAAGACGAGACACGCGGTGCCGAACAGGGCCGCCAGGGCCGCCGCCACCCACGCCACGTGCTGGTGTCGTATCCGCATCCGTTCTCCGCGGGGTGATCGTCGCACGCGACCGTCCGAAAAGCGTTACGGGTCCTGTGGCGGAGTTAGACTCGTTGCGCTCATGGGCCGGCTGACGATCTCGCTCCTCGGGCCGCCACGGATCGAGGTCGACGGCGAGCCGCTCTCGGTCGACACGAGGAAGGCGGTCGCTCTCCTCGCGCATCTCGCCGTCACCGGCGAGCGCGAGAGCCGTGATTCGCTGGCCGCGCTCTTCTGGCCCGAGCACGACACACAACATGCCCGTGCGGCGCTCAGGCGAACCCTCTCGGCGCTCGGGAAGGGCCTCGGCGGCGAGTTCCTGGACGTCGAGCGTTCGGCCGTCGCGCTCGCCTCGGCCGACGTCTGGCTCGACGTCTCGGAGTTCCGCCGGCTCCTCGAGGAATCGCGCGAGGCGGAGGCCGTGGCCCTCTACCGTGGCGACTTCCTCTCGGGCTTCGGACTGCGTGACAGCATCGAGTTCGACGACTGGCAGTTCTTCGAAGCGGAGACGCTGAAGCGGGAGTACGCCGGGGCGCTCGAACGACTCGCACGAGAACTCTCGGCCGGAGAGGTCCTGGTGTGCTGGCCTCGACGAGCTCGCGCCGGATGTAGAGGAAACCGAGGCCGGGTGGACCTAACAGCCATTTCATGGCGGTCGTCACGAGTACGTCGATCCCGTCGCGGTTAACGTCGATAGGAACGACGCCAGTTGACTGTGCCGCATCGACGAAGAGCAGGCTATTGCGCTCGTGTATCTCCTCGGCGAGGCGTGAGAGGTCATGCCGGCGACCCGAGAAGGGCGCTACGTGCGAAATACTCACTGCCAGCGTTTCGCTATCGACCTGGGCCATGATCGCGGC
>JBBQXH010000074.1:0-9801 GCA_038209835.1 Gaiellales bacterium
CTGGCCGAGCTTCCGACGAGAACGGAGCGGGAGCCCCGGATCGGGCTGGGCGAGGGTGGCGACGACACGACGGCGATCGACGCAGCTGCCGAGTCCGCGATGGTGCGAAGGCTGGACGAATTGCACGAGACGGGGATCGACTTCACTCTCGTCTCCGAGGAGCTCGGCGAGCGGAGCTTCGGCGCAAACCCAACTCTCCGCGTCATCGTTGATCCGATCGACGGCAGCGTCAACGCGAAGCGCGGCATCCCGTTCTTCTCGCTCTCGGTGGCCGTTGCCGAGGGCCCGTCGATGGGCGACGTCGTCTTCGGCTACGTTCAGGACTTCGGCAGCGGCGAGGAGTGGTCGGCCGAGCGAGGGAAGGGAGCGAAGCTCGACTCGGCACCGCTCGAGACCCCTCCGCCGAAGGACGAGATCGAGCTCCTCTCCTTCGAGGCGACGATGACTCACTTCGTCGCTGACAAGGCGGCCGCGTTTCTCGACATCGCGCCGCGCATGAGGATCATGGGCTCGCTCGCGCTCTCGCTCTGTCACCTCGCGGCGGGCCGCATCGATGCCGTCGTATCGTTGAAGGCGATTCGTAGCGTCGACATCGCGGCCGCTCAGCTCCTGCTCTCGGAGCGAGGGATGGCGATCGAGCTTCCCGATGCGGGCCCGTTCGCCGAGGCCCCGCTCGATGTCGTCGGGCGTTCGCGGGTGGTCGCCGGAGCGACGCCCGAGGTGTGCGCGAAGCTCGCTGCCGCTCTGACCGGTTGAGAGCCGAGCTCGCCGAGGCGACGAGTCCCGAGGATCTCGCGGAGGTTCGACGGCTGTTCGGCGAGTACACGGACACGCTGGGCGTCGACCTGTCCTCAGGGCTTCGCGGAAGAGATCGCCGAGCTTCCCGGCCGCTATGCCCGGCCGCGCGGGATGCTGATGCTCGCCCGGCGCGGCGCGAGCGCCGTGGGCTGCGTGGGGTTGCGGCCGCTCGGGGCCGACGTCTGCGAGATGAAACGCCTCTACGTGAGCCCCGTGGCCCGGGGACCCGGGCTCGGGAGAATCCTCGCGACGGCCATCGTCGAGGCGGCGCGCGAGATCGGATACGACCGGATGCGGCTCGATACGTTGCCGCAGATGGGAGCGGCGATCGGCCTCTACCGCTCGCTCGGCTTCACGGAGATCGACCCGTACACCGGGAATCCGGTGCCGGGGGCGCTATTCCTCGAGCTCGAGCTCGCCTAGCTGCGATCAGTCTCGATCACACTGGTAGCCTGGCTCGCATGGCTCCTGCCCGCGACGAGATCCTGAAGGCGCTCGAGGCTGTCATCGACCCGGAGCTCGGGCGGTCGGTCATCGAGCTCGACATGGTCCGGGATGTCGTCATCGACGGTGGCTCCGTTGGCGTGACGATCGCTCTGACCGTGCCCGGATGCCCGCTTCGAGCGAGCTTCCAGGAGCAGGTCGATCGGGCCGTTCTTCCGCTCCCGGGCGTCGAGCGAGTGTCGCTCGACTTCGACGTGATGACGCCGGACGAGAAGGCTGCGCTCACGGTCAAGCTGCGGGGAGGGGTCACGGAGCGGTCGAAGGGCATCTCCGTCGACGCGACGACTCGCGTGATCGCGGTCGCGAGCGGCAAGGGCGGTGTCGGCAAGTCCTCGCTCACAGCGAACCTCGCTGCCGCTCTGGGTGCGCTCGACCAGCGGGTCGGTGTTCTCGACGCGGACATCTACGGGTACTCGATCCCACGGATGCTCGGCATTCGCCAGCGCCCGGTCGCGGTCGACCAGATGATCGTGCCACCGGTCGTGGGCAACCTCAAGGTGATGTCGATCGGCTTCTTCCTCGACGACAACTCACCGATTATGTGGCGAGGCCCGATGCTCCACCGCGCGCTCGAGCAGTTCCTCTCGGACGTCCACTGGGGTGAGCTCGACTGGCTGCTGGTCGACATGCCGCCCGGGACCGGAGACATCTCGATCTCGCTCGGCCAGCTGCTTCCGCGTGCCGAGGTGATCATCGTCACGACGCCCCAACGCGCCGCGCAGGAAGTCGCCGTGCGCGCCGCCGAGATGGCCCGCAAGACCAACATGCGGCTGATCGGTGTCGTCGAGAACATGTCCTACCTCGTCGGCTCCGGCGAGGCCGTGTTCGGGGAGGGCGGTGGCGAGCAGCTCGCCGAGGAGATCGGCATGCCCCTCCTGGGGAGGATTCCGCTCGACCCAGTGCTCGGACGCGCCTCCGACGAGGGTGAGCCGATCGTGCTCCGAGACCCGTCCGCGGAATCGTCCCTGGCGATCGTGGCGCTCGCTGAGACGATCCTGGCGACGCGGCGCGAGGTTGGCGTCGGCATCACGAAGTCGCTGCCGCTCGTCGGCGCTTGAGCGAAGGCCTCGACGAAGCTCTCGAGCGTCTCCGTGGGCTCGGGTTTTCGGACACTGACGCGAAGATCCTCGCAGATCACTTCCTCGACGCCGATGCGCGTGGGAAGCATGGGCACGGTGTTGCGCGCATCGACTTCGTCGCCACTCTTCCTGGCCTCGACCCGACCGCCGTGCCGGAGCGAGTCGTCGTCGAGCCGGGATACGAGCGCTGGGAGGGTCGCGGTGCGCTCGGCTATCTGACCCTCTCGGCGATCTGTGACGCGCAGCTTGCCGATCCGCCGATGCGAGCCCGCGTCGTGGTGGCGTCGCAGTGCTTCCCGACCGGAGCACTCGGCTACTGGGTCAGGCGGCTCGCAGACGGTGGGCTTGTCGCGGCGCTCACCGCCACGAGCCCGCCCCGTCTCGCCCATCCGGACGGTGGAGAGCCCCTCGTCGGCACGAACCCGCTCGCCATCGCGATTCCGAGCTCGCGCGGCGACCCGATCGTCGCCGACGTCTCGATGGGCAGGGTCACCCACGGCGACATCCTGCTCGGGACGGCTCGCCCGGAAGAGCTCGTGCCCTTCGGCGGCGATCAGGCGTACAAGGCATTCGCGCTTGCGGTCGGGCTCCAGCTCTTCGTCGATGCTCTTGCGGGTGAGGGAGAGGGCGCCGTCCTGCTCGTGGCAAGGCCGGATGCCGACCCGGTCCCCGCGTTCCGGGAGCTCGCTGCTGGAGCGCGGCTTCCGGGCGACCGCTGATCCCAGTTCCCAGGCAGTTCCCAGCAAGACAGGGGAGCGTTGCCAGGCTGCGCCGGTTGACTGGATCTCAGTCTCACGTGACGTCGAACGAAAGGGGATCCAGATGAAGAAGGGCTATCGCCTCCGGCATCTCGGGGCGGCGACAGCGGTCGTGGCCCTGCTTGCCGGCGGCGGGGTCGCGTACGCGGCCACGAGCTCGAGCGGCAGTGGCGATACGGGCTCAGGCGGCGCTGCGACCACTCAGACTCAGAACGACCAGGGCCCTGCCGGGTTTGCGGCGACGCTCGCAGCGAAGCTCGGCGTCGAGACCTCGAAGGTCGAGGCCGCGCTCGACGCGGCCCGCCAGTCGGCCACGAGCCGCGACACGTTCGTCTCGGCGCTGGCATCCGAGCTCGGCGTCGACGCGGGGAAGGTCGAGGCGGCTCTCCAGGACATCGGGCCGCCCGCCGGTCAGGGACCCGGACAGGGTCCCGGCATGGGGCCGGGACAAGGCCCTGGACTCGATGCGGCGGCGAGCTATATCGGCATAACCGAGGCCGCGCTTCAGGAGGCGCTTCAGGGCGGGAAGACGCTCGCTCAGGTCGCCACAGCCAACGGGAAGTCGGTCGACGGTCTCGTCGACGCGCTCGTCAAAGACGCGACCGAGCAGATCCAGCAGGACGTCACGGCGGGCAACCTGACTCAGAGTCAGGCGACGTCGATCCTCTCCGATCTGAAGGAGCACATCACCGAGATGGTGCAGAACGCCGGTCCGATGGGCGGCGGTCCTGGGCCGGGCGGATGCGACGGTGGGCCTCCCGCCGACTTCGGTCCTCCCGCCGACGGGACGACAACGACGCAGTCGAACTCGGCGAATACTCTCTGAGGCAGGCCAGGGTCAATGCGGGGGCCGTGCGCGTTGGCGGCCCCCGCACGCAGCTCCGATCGTTCCCAGGATCCTCCCAGGTTGGCACTCTTTACTGTGAGCTGACATGAGAACCGAGGAGAACGGCAGCGGGACGAAGGCTCGGATTCTGGTCGTTGAAGACGAGGATTCGATCGTCGACCTGCTTCAGACCGCGCTGCGCTATACCGGCTACGAGGTCGCGACGGCGCGATCCGGGGTCGAGGCGCTGAGGGCGGCGTCGACGTTCGCCCCCGACCTCGTCGTCCTCGACGTGATGCTGCCCGACCTCGACGGGTACGAGGTCTGCCGGCGGCTCCGCGATGACGGGGATCTCGTCCCCGTCATGTTTCTGACGGCTCGCGATGGCGAGGAAGACCGGGTCAAGGGATTCGTGCAGGGTGGAGACGACTACGTGACGAAGCCGTTCTCGCTCGAAGAGCTGACCCTCCGTGTCCGTGCGCTGCTCCGCCGCACTCGCGTCGAGCCCTCCGGCGAGACGTCGCGCCTGAGATACCGCGACCTCGAGCTCGACGAGGATCGCCACCAGGTCTGGCGTAACGACGTCGAGATCCACCTGTCTCCGACGGAGTTCCGCCTGCTCCGGTACCTCCTCCTGAACGCGGAGCTCGTTCTCTCCAAGCGCCAGATCCTCGACCATGTCTGGCAGTACGACTTCGGCGGTGACGGCGGTGTCGTCGAGAACTACATCAGCTATCTCCGCAAGAAGGTGGACGGCACCGAGCCCAAGCTGATCCGGACGGTGCGCGGGTTCGGCTACACGCTCCGCGCCGACGGGTGAAGCGTGACGCTCCGCGCGAAGCTGCTCCTCTGGATGGCGCTCGTCCTCGCCGTCGGACTCGCCCTCGCGAGCTTCTTCGTCGTCCGGCTGACCCGCGCCAACCTCGTCAGTCAGGTCGCCGACCAGGGTCGTGCGGCCGCCGGAGGCGCCGAGGGCTTCCGGCCCGACCAGCCGCAGTTCGGGCCGGGCGACCCGTCCGGGCGCCAGATTGCGCTGATCGTCTTCGACCCGGCCGGCAATGTCCTCTTCTCGTCACCATCGGGGTTCGCGGACCAACCGGATCCCCTTCCCGACGTGCGGATGACTCCTGACGCCACATCGCGGAGTGGGGAAATCTTCACCGCGCCTGCGGTGAGCGGCTCGCTGGACTACCGCGTTCTCGCCCTGCCGGGCCCGGATGGGTCGACGCGAGTCGTCGCGGCACCTCTCGGCGGCGTCGACGAGACGATCTCGTCCCTCGTCCGCAACATCGCAGCGATCGGCGCGGCTGTGCTCGTCGCACTACTCGCCGTGGGCTGGTGGCTCCTCCGCCGCGGGCTCCGGCCGCTCGAGGACATGGCGGGGACAGCCACGTCGATCACGGCCGGCGACCTCTCCCAGCGTGTCGACGAGACCGGCGACCGGAGCGAGGTCGGCCGCCTCGGAACGGCATTCAACACAATGCTCGGGAGGATCGAGCATGCCTTCGACGAGCAGAGCGCCGCGCTCGAGGCGAAGGAACGCAGCGAGTCGCAGCTCCGCCAGTTCGTGGCCGACGCCTCACACGAGCTCCGCACCCCCCTGACGACGCTCCGCGGGTACGCGGACCTGTACCGGACCGGCGCGCTCGCCGACCCGGAGGAGCTCGACCGTGCCATGTCTCGCATCGGCTCCGAGAGCGAGCGTATGGGATCGCTCGTCGGCGACATGCTGTTGCTCGCCCGCCTCGATCAGGGGCGGCCGCTGCGCATGGATCCGGTCGAGCTCTCGGTCATCGCTGCCGACGCCGTCGCCGATGCGTCCGCACTCGAGCGGGGTCGCCCGATCATGACCGAGATCGAGCCGGATGTTCTCATCACCGGCGACGAGGACCGGCTTCGCCAGGTGGTCGGGAATCTGATGGCGAACGTCCACACTCACACGTTGCCATCGGTTCCGGTCGAGGTGCGCCTCGCGCGCGAGAACGGCTCCGGACGCCTCGAGGTCGTCGACCACGGCCCGGGCATCGATCCCGAGCGGGCTGGGCGGATCTTCGACCGCTTCTATCGGGCCGATCCAGCGCGCACGCGTGAGGGGGGAGGCAGCGGGCTCGGCCTCGCGATCGCGAGAGCCATCGTCGAGGCCCACGGGGGGACGATCGAGCACGATCCAACACCGGGCGGGGGAGCGACGTTTCGGGTCGTGCTGCCCTGCGCCGAGCTAACGCTAACTTCGCCGTAGCTCGGCGAGGACGACGGGATCGATGCGCTCGGTGCCGGCGAGGAGCTCTTCGAGATTCGCCGTTCCGGCCCACGCGTCGAGATCCGCTCCGAGGTCGCCACTCGCAAATCCCTGACGGGCGAGGTGCCCCGCGATCTCCGCGGCGAGCTCCGGGCCGACTGCGAGCCACTCCTCGATCGGCGTCGCTCCGAAGTAGAGATCGTGGAGCCCGTACAACCGCGCGAGCTCGCCGATCGGATCGGCGTGATCGTCCACCCTCAGATCGACGAGGACGTCGCTTCCACCGCCGTAGCCCCCTCCCTCGGTCACGACGAGAAGGGCGGCTGCTTGCTGGCCCCGCCGGTCTCCCCCGGCAGCTTGCGCGGCCGCGAGAGCTGCGATCAGCCGCTTCGCGAGCGGCTCACCGTCGAGATGCTCGAAGGTCTCGGCGAGCGCGTCGACTGTCGCGCCGGACAGGAGGAGGTTCCCCTGGGCCGCGTACCCGGGGCCTGCACGCTCTCCGGCCCAATACGCCTGTGTCGCGATGGCGCCGATCTCCGCCTCCGCATACGGAACGACGGCTCCGACGGCGAGGAACTTCGACTGGACGCCAACGCCCCACTCGCGCTGCTCGTCGCGCGGTCGCAGGCGACGAGCGAGTACGTCACAGCCAGGGTCTGTCCGGAAACTCCGGTGCGGGCGGCCCTCACGCGCCGCCTCCGGACGTGGTGGGGTTTCCGGACAGGCCCCTAGAGCTCGATCGTCTGCCCAGGCTCGACGTCGAGGAGGTCGGCATCGGGCGCCAGCTCGCGTAGCGCACCGGGCGTGCCCGTGAGCAGCGGGAACGTTCCCCAGTGGCACGGGATGCAGCGCGAGTTGCCGAGGAGCTCGAGCGCAACGGCCGCTTCCTGGGGGCCCATGGTGTAGTGGTCGCCGATCGGGATGATCACCAGGCTGGGCTTGTAGATCCGCGCGATCAGCTGCATGTCGCCGAAGACGCACGTGTCGCCGGCGTCGTAGAGGCGGAAGCCGTTCTCGAGCTCGACGACTACGCCGGCGGGCTCTCCCGCATACGTGCCGTCGGGTGTCGCGCTCGAATGGAATGCGTTCGTCAGCGTGAACTTGACCCCGCCGACGTCCTGTGTGCCGCCCTTGTTCATCCCGCCGCTCGAACCGTTCGGAAAGCCCTGCTTCTCGAGCCACCCGGCGAGCTCGGCCATCGCGACGAGACGGGGCGAGAATCGCTTGCCGAGGTCGACCGCGCTCGCAACGTGATCGAAGTGAGCATGCGTGATGACGACGATGTCGCACCGTTCGGGCTCGAGCTCGGCCTCCGGGCACTTCGGGTTTCCCTCGAGCCACGGGTCGATGTAGATCCGCTTCCCGCCGGGAGAGTCGATGCGAAACGAGGCGTGTCCGAGCCAGGTGATCGTTCCGTTCGCCATCCGATCGTTGTATCAGAGCGGGAGGTCGCGAACGGCGAAGAACACGGCCTCCGAGAACGTCGGATACGGCTGGATCGTGTCGCGCAGGACGGACACTGCCACCTCGGCCCGGATCGCCAGCGTCAGCTGGCCGAGCCATTCGCCCGCCTCGGGCCCGACGGCGACGGCCCCGACGAGCACCTGTCGCTTCGGGTCGGCGAAGATCTTCAGGAGCCCCGGCCTCTTCGGGCGTGCGTAGGTCGACGCCCTCGCTGTCGAGTCGACCCGCCACGATGAGCTGACGAGATCGTCGCCGACGGTCGTCCCGACGGACGCGACCTGCGGGTCGGTGAACGTGACCGCGGGAATCGCGCGGTAGTCCGCGCGGGCGTCGAGTCCCGCGGCATACGCGGCCGCGACACGGGCCTGGTACTTCCCGACGTGCGTGAACATCGCGATCCCGTTGACGTCCCCGAGCGCCCATACTCCGTCCGCCGCGCGGAGTCGTTCGTCGACCTCGATCCCGCGCTTCGAGATCGTCAGGCCGAGATGTTCGAAGCCGAACCCGTCGACGTTCGCCCGGCGGCCCGTTGCAACGAGAAGCCGTTCTGACTCGATCGTCGCACCGTCCTCGAGGCTGAGCCGGAATCCGGCCTCGACCCGAGAGATCTTCGCCTCGAGGCGGATCGAGACGCCCTCCCCCTCGAGTTGCTCGTGAAGGAGGGCGCCGGCCTCGGGATCGTCTCGGGGAAGGAGCCGGTCGGCGACGTCCACGAGCGTGACCCGGGAGCCAATCCGGTTGAAGAACTGCGCAAGCTCGCAACCGACCGGCCCGCCGCCGAGGACGACGATGCTGCCGGGCACCTCGTGGGTCGAGGTCGCCTGGCGGTTCGTCCAGTACTCGACGTCCGCGAGACCGGGCACGGGAGGAATCGACGCGACCGAGCCCGTCGCAATGGCGAGCCGCTCGTACGGGATCTCGCGGTCGCCGACGCGAATGAGCCCGGCGGCGCTGACCACACCGTCTCCGCGAACGACCTCGATGTCCCTGTCGAGGAGGAACTGCTCCTGGCTGGAGTCGTCCCAATCCCCCGTGACCTGATCCCGGTGCCAGAAGGCCCGCTCGGGATCGACGGCGCCCGTCACAGCCTCCGCAGCCCCCGGTACTGCTCGAGCCGCGGCGAGCGCCTCAACGGGGCGCAGAAGCGCCTTCGACGGCATGCAGGCGTAGTACGAGCACTCGCCGCCGATCAGCTCGCGCTCGACGAGGGTGATCGGCACGTCCGGGTCGAGCCGCCGCAACGCCGCGGCGAACGCCTCCCCGGTCGACCCCCCTCCCAGCACGACGACTCGTCCGGCCATCAGCTGGTTAGTGCCCCATCCCGGAGGTGCGGTGTGCCCTGGCGGCTGCAAAGCTGCGCCGTTCTGCGTCCTCGGTCGCGCCCATATTTACAACCAATATGGCCACTCCCTGCGTCCTTGCCCGGCTTGCTTTTCGCTCGCCAGGATCATCACCGCACCTCCGGAACGGAGCACTGCTAAAACGGGTAGGGGAGGAAGTTCACGGCGTTCTCGATGACGTTGATCAACGGGTTGACCGCGAAGAACGTGCCGACGCCGATCACGAGGGCAGCGCCGATCGCGATCTCGAGCGCGGCGTCCCGAGGCGGCGAGCCGCCGACGAGAACGGGCGCCGCCGCCGGGCGCAGGTACATCGAGCGTACGAGCCCGAGGTAGTAGTAGATCGAGACGGCGGTGAAGACCGCGCCGATCACCATCAGCCAGACCCAGCCGCGTTCGTAGAGGGCCGCGAACGCGTAGAACTTCCCGACGAAGATCCCGGTCGGAGGCAGGCCGATGAAGCCGATCATGAACGTTGTCATCGCGGCCCCGTAGAAGGGTCGCTCCCAGCCGAACCCCGCCATGTTCTCGAAGGTGACCTTCTGGCCGCCGAGCTCTCGCTCACGTGCGGTGACGACCGCGAACGCTCCGATCGAGAGCGCCGCATACGGGATGAGGTAGAAGAGCAGCGCGCGACCCCCGAGCTCGTTCCCGGCGGCGATCGGCATCAGCAGGAACCCCGCGTGCGAGATGGACGAGTACGCCAGCATGCGCTTCACGTTGCGCTGGACGAGCGCGCCGAGGGTTCCCCAGACGAGCGAGATCGTTGCGATCACCCCGAGGGCGATCGTCC
>JBBQXH010000075.1:0-9761 GCA_038209835.1 Gaiellales bacterium
GGCACGCGGAACGGACCGACGCCGATCGCGACGCCCGTGTTCGACGGGGCGACCGAGGCCGACGTTGACGACGCGCTGGTCGAGTGGACACGCCAGAACGCCGACTCTCCGATCACGTTCAAGGTCGACGAGACACGGCCGGCCGGGCGACGCTGCTCGGGCAAGGCACGGCTCTTCGACGGCCGCACCGGCGAGCCGTTCGATCAGAAGGTCACCGTCGGTTTCATGTACATCCTCAAGCTTCTCCACCTGGTCGACGACAAGATCCACGCGCGCTCGACCGGCCCGTACTCCCTCGTCACGCAGCAGCCGCTGGGTGGAAAGGCGCAGTTCGGCGGGCAGCGGTTCGGCGAGATGGAGGTCTGGGCCCTCGAGGCCTACGGCGCCGCGTACACGCTGCAGGAGATGCTGACGATCAAGTCCGACGACACCGTCGGCCGGGTGAAGGCCTACGAGGCGATCGTCAAGGGCGAGAACATCGCCGAGCCGTCGATTCCGGAGTCGTTCAAGGTTCTGCTGAAGGAGATGCAGTCACTCGCGCTCGACATCCAGGTGCTCTCGGAAGAGGGCGGCGAGGTGGAGGTGCGGGAGGAAGAGGACGAGTTGCTTCGCGCTGCCGAGGAGCTCGGAATCGATCTCTCGCCCGGATCACTGCGGGCGGCGGCGCGGCCAGCGACGGCGGAGGAGATCGAGGAAGGTCAGGATCGCGCTGACGAGACGGGCGAGCTGGCCCTCCCGGCAGACGAGGATCTCGGAGATGTCGACGACCTCGACGCCGTCGATCCCTCTGCCTCAGCCGACGAAGGTGACACGGCGCCTGAGGAAGCGCCAGACCTGGCAGACATCGAAGTCGAGGAATAGAAGGGATCACGTTGATCGATATCAACAACTTCGACGCGATCCGGATCGGGCTCGCGTCCTCGAAGCAGATTCGAGACTGGTCGTCCGGCGAGGTTACGAAGCCGGAGACGATCAACTACCGCACGCTCAAGCCGGAGAAGGACGGGTTGTTCTGTGAGCGCATCTTCGGTCCTACCAAGGACTGGGAGTGCTATTGCGGGAAGTACAAGCGGGTCCGCTACAAGGGGATCATCTGCGAGCGCTGCGGCGTCGAGGTCACGCGCCAGAAGGTGCGGCGGGAGCGGATGGGTCACATCGACCTGGCGGCTCCCGTGTCCCACATCTGGTTCTTCAAGGGTGTGCCGAGCCGGATCGGATACCTGCTCGATATCGCGCCGAAGGAGCTCGAGAAGGTGCTCTACTTTGCCGCCTCGATCGTCACCCAGGTCGACGACGAGAAGCGGGCGGCGGATCTCGCCGACCTCGAAGACAAGGTACGCGCCGAGTCGGAGCGGATCTACGTCGATCGTGACGAGTCGCTCGCGGCACTCGAGCAGCGCCTCGCCCGTCGCCGCGATTTCTTGACGAAGGGCAAGGAAAAGGACTTCGACGAGGATGACGAGTTCTGGGCGCGGGGTCTTCTCGCGTGGGCGGAGGAGCAGGTTCTGCCGCCGCTCGAGGAGGCGCGAAAGCTCGTCGGCGGGATCTTCGTCGAGGTCGCCACACAGGTGACGACCGAGGACGCGAAGAAGATCAGGGAGCTCGTACGCAAGTCTGCGATTCGCTCCGATCGAGATCTCACACCGCGTGAGCTCGACACCGTCAGCCAGACGGCCACGCAGATCCGCGATGCGCTTGCTCCGCTAGTCGCCGAGGCCGACAAGGCTGCCGGTGCGAAGAAGGGCGCGATCCGCAAGCACATCAACAAGGTGATCGAAGCTCTTCTCAGCGGAACCGCGATCGAGGGGGACGACGCCGAGCTCGTCGCAGGCGTCGATCAGAAGAGCCTCGAGAAGGCCCGCGACCTCGGGAAAGGGCTGCTTCGCGAGCTCGTCGAGACGATCACGACCGAGACCTCGGACGAGATCCGGGAACTCGCGAACGACCTCTGCCTCAAGGCGGAGGGACGCATGCAGAAGGAGGATCTGGACGCCATCATCTCGTGGTCGCTCAAGGTTCGCGAGATGTACCTCGACATCGAGTCGCGGCGAGAGGACGCGCGCGACGCGGGAGTCGAGTCGGTGCGCAGGCTCGAGGAGACCTGGGCGCGCTTCCGCGAGCTCGGTCCGAAGGAGATCGTCAACGACGAGCTCATCTTCCGTGAGCTGAAGGACCGGTTCGGGTCGGCCTACGGCTTCGGTGTCTACTTCGAAGGCGGCATGGGTGCCGAGGCGATCCGTGACCTTCTGCGAGGGCTCGATCTCGATCAGGAGGCGGCCTCTCTCCGTGAGACCATCCGCACGTCCAAGGGTCAGAAGCAGCAGCGCGCCATCAAGCGACTGAAAGTCGTCACAGCGTTCATCAAGTCCGAGAACCGTCCCGAGTGGATGATCCTCGAGGCCGTGCCGGTCATCCCGCCCGAGCTCCGGCCGATGGTGCAGCTCGACGGCGGTCGCTTCGCGACGAGCGACCTGAACGACCTGTACCGCCGTGTCATCAACCGGAACAACAGGTTGAAGCGGCTGCTCGATCTCGGTGCTCCCGAGATCATCGTGAACAACGAGAAGCGCATGCTCCAGGAGGCGGTCGACGCGCTCTTCGACAACGGTCGTCGCGGACGTGCGGTGACCGGCCCGGGCAACCGGCCGTTGAAGTCGCTCTCCGACATGCTGAAGGGCAAGCAGGGCCGCTTCCGCCAGAACCTGCTCGGCAAGCGGGTGGACTACTCCGGCCGGTCGGTCATCGTGTCCGGGCCGCAGCTCCACCTGCATCAGTGCGGGCTGCCGAAGCTCATGGCGCTCGAGCTGTTCAAGCCGTTCATCATGAGCAGGCTCGTCGAGCGGAAGTCCGTCCAGAACATCAAGGCCGCGAAGAAGTACGTCGAGTCGATGGCACCTGAGGTCTGGGACGTGCTGGAAGAGGTCATCGCGGAGCATCCGGTGCTGCTCAACCGTGCTCCCACCCTCCACCGCCTGGGAATCCAGGCCTTCGAGCCGGTCCTGGTCGAAGGCAAGGCAATCCAGATCCACCCGCTCGTCTGCCATGCGTTCAACGCGGACTTCGACGGCGATCAGATGGCGGTGCACCTTCCGCTGTCCGCAGAGGCGCAGGCGGAGGCGAGGATCCTCATGCTCTCGGCGAACAACATCCTCTCGCCGGCCCATGGCAAGGCGCTCGCCACGCCGACACAGGACATGGTTCTCGGGGGCTACTACCTGACCTACTGCACCCGCGACCTGACGAGTATCGGGTCCGAGGACCTCGACCCCAGGCCGCGCAGGTTCGCGTCCGAGAACGAGGTGATCTTCGCCCTCGAGGCGAAGCAGGTTGGCGTCGGCCTGCAGGATCCGATCGAGTATCGGTGGAACGGCGAGCTCATCCTCACCACCCCGGGCCGCGTCATCTTCAACGTCGAGGTGAGCAAGTCGCTCGAGGCGGCGCTCGAGGGCGACTACGACTCGAGCCGGTTCGAGTTCCACAACAGGACACTCGGCAAGAAGGAGATGGGGGAGTTCATCTCGGATCTCGTCGACAACTACGGAGCATCGCGCCTTTCGATCGTGCTCGACACGATCAAGCAGCTCGGCTTCGATTACGCGACGAAGGCCGGGATCACGGTCTCGAAGAACGACATCGTGATTCCGCCGAACAAGGAAGAGATCCTCAACGAATACGAGGAACGAGTTCAGCGCCTCGAGCGCGACTATCAGCGCGGTCTGATCACCGAGGACGAGCGACACGAGTCGATCGTCAACGTGTGGACGGAGGCGACCGACAAGGTCGCGGAAGCCATGGAAGAGACGATGTTCGAGTTGAACCCGATCTTCATGATGGCCAACTCGGGCGCGCGCGGCTCGTTCAAGCAGATCCGTCAGCTCGCGGGCATGCGCGGTCTGATGGCGAATCCGAAGGGCGAGATCATCGAGCGGCCGATCAAGGCGAACTTCATGGAAGGCCTGTCGGTGCTCGAGTACTTCATCTCGACACACGGAGCCCGCAAGGGCCTGGCAGACACGGCGCTTCGCACGGCGGACTCTGGATACCTGACGCGGCGGCTCGTCGACGTCTCCCAGGACGTCATCGTTCGCGAGGAGGACTGCGGAACGTCCGACTACATCGAGCTTCCGCTGGTCGTTCCAGAAGGCCTAAACCGCTGGCTCGCGGGCCGCATCCTGCCCCACACCATCTACAAGGCACTCGCCTCGGGCAAGCCCGGGAAGACCGTTCTCGCGGAGAAGGGCGAGCTCACGACCATGAAAGTGCTCCGCCGGCTGCACGACGATCTCGGCGAGCACGCGGACGGGTTTGTCCTACCTGTGCGTTCGGTGCTGAAGTGCCGCAGCGAGTTCGGCGTCTGTCGCAAGTGCTACGGCATCTTCCTCGCAACCGATGAGATGTGCGAGATCGGCGACTCGGTCGGCATCATCGCGGCGCAGTCGATCGGTGAGCCGGGGACACAGCTCACGATGCGGACGTTCCACACGGGCGGCGTTGCCGGGGCGGACATCACGCACGGCCTCCCGCGCGTGGTCGAGATCTTCGAGGCGCGGAATCCAAAGGGCGCAGCGAAGCTCTCGGACATCGGTGGTCGCGTCGTCGTTGAAGACACCGATCGAGGCCCGAAGGTCACGGTCGTCCCCACCGATGTCGGCGACGACGGCGAGACACTTGGGGAGATGGCGTACCAGTTCACGCGGCGGACGAGGCTACTCGTCGCCGATGGTCAGGTCGTAGAGCCCGGAGATGCGCTCCACGAGGGTTCACGGAATCCGGCCGACCTTCTCCGACTCAAGGGATCGACGTCGACCGAGCTCTACCTCGTCGACGAGGTGCAGAAGGTCTACAAGTCCCAGGGCGTCGATATCCACGACAAGCACATCGAGCTCATCGTCAGGCAGATGATGAAGAAGGTGAGGGTCGAGAGCGCAGGCGAGACTGAGCTCTTGCCCGGCCAGCTCGTCGACCGCGTGATCTTCGAGCGTGAGAACACGAGGGTGCATGACGAGAAGGGTGAGGAGGCAACACACGAGCCGATGATCCTGGGCATCACCAAAGCATCGCTCGCAACGGAGTCGTTCCTCTCGGCAGCCTCGTTCCAGGAGACGACGAAGGTCCTCACCGACGCGGCGATCGAGGGCAAGCGCGACAGGCTCCTCGGGCTGAAGGAGAACGTCATCATCGGCAAGCTCATCCCCGCTGCGACCGGGCTGAGGAAGTACCGGGGGCTCGAGATCGGCCCGACTGAGAAGGTGCCGGTCGGGGCGTACGCGAGGCCTCAGACCGAAGAGCAGCTCCTCGCAGCTCTGGAGGAGATCGGATCGAACGGCAGCGACCTCACGTCCCTCGATCTCGACTTCGACGGCCCCGCCGGGAACGGCGACGGCGAGCTCGGAGCGCTCGAGGCCGAGGAGATCCCCGAGGTCGACTCGCCTCTGGACGAAGGTAAGGGCGAAGCGTAAAGGCGGCGAAGCCGCCCGCGCAGCAGCCGAACAGGCTTACGGGGTCGGGCGGATGCCCGACCCCGTACTCTCTCCCTCGCCCTTCGCAGCTAAGTCACTACGACCCGGCCGCGACCTTCGTGATTGCGCGCGAGCACGTCCCCGTCGAAAGGTCATAGCGAACCACGACCTTGATGGGTGATCCCGATCGGACGCGGAACGAAGATTCACATCTCGCCGCTGGCGGATCGAGGTAGTCGCAGTTCCCATCGCAAGGGCGCTCGTACGTAACGAGGACGTACTTGCCGGGCCGAAGCTTTGTCGTCAGCTTGCGTGCCCCGTCGGTGAAACGGTGGCGGAGCACGGCGTTCCCCGATTCGTTCTCGATGCGGAAGTAGGTGTAGGAGCCTTCGATGAAGAGCGCTCCTTCGAGGCGGTAGTCAATCGAGACGCGGGTCTTGATCGGCGGTGCGGCGGCGGTCGAAACCACCGTAACGAGCGCGAGAGCCAGCGCTGTGAGCGTGACGAGCAGAAGTCTGGTCATGGGCGTTCGACCGGGGCGGCTCGCGAGAAGTTCCCGGAGTCCCAGGACCCCCCGGTAGGCGGGTCGCACAGCGGCCGAAGCCCCCTCGAGCGCGACGGGCTCGACACGGCGCGTTCTATTTCGCCGCCTGCCGGCGTCGATGAGCCTTCGCATCGGGCTTGCGCCCGATGCTGCGCGGCCCACTGGCGTGGGCCTTGCGCCGGCCGCTGCGCGCGGCTTCGCCGCTTGCTACCCGCCCTCGGCGGTTGCTGCGATCGCCTGGCCCTTGCCGCGCTCCTTCGCCTGGTACAGCGCCGCGTCCGCCCGCTTGAAGAACGCGGATGCGTCGTCCTCGGGCTCGAGCTCCGCGATCCCGGCCGACAGGCGCAGTTGCTGGTCGCCCGATCGCCAGTTGTTGAGCGCCGACTGAAGGCGCCGGTACAGATTCTCCGCGTCTGCGACAGCCGACTCGGGCAGGACGACCGCGAACTCGTCGCCCCCGACGCGACAGGCGATGTCGGCGCCCCGAACGACGCTGCGGACCCGTTCTGCCGCCTCGGCGAGAACCGAGTCACCGGCGAGATGGCCGATCCGATCGTTCACGGCCTTGAAGTCATCGATGTCGAAGACGACGAGGGCGAGCTTCCTGTCGTATCGATGGGCTCTCGCCACCTCACGCGCGAGAGTCTCGTGGAAGAACCGATAGTTGTGAAGCCCGGTCAGCGCGTCGAGATCCGCGAGCTGGCGGGCCTCCTGAAACCGGCGGGCGTTCTCGATTGCCGGGCCCGCTCTGACCGCGAGCTCCTCGAGAAGAACGACTTGATCCTCGGCGGGATTCCGGTCTGAGTTGCGCCAGAACACCCAGAGGGTGCCGATCGTATCGCCGACCTCTCCTTTCACGGGTACGGCGACGCTGCCCTTGATCGGGTCGAGCGGTGCACCCTCGTCCGGATAGAGGTACGAAACGACCGCGGCTCGGGTTCGGTTCCAGTCGGGCGCCACGCCTCCGGGCTGTCCGGTTGCCTCCTCCGCGGAGAGGCCGACGGTGGCGACCACAGGCCCGCCCTGGTCACCCTCGGACAACGAGACCATTGCACCGTCGACCCCGAGGAGCGCTCCGGCGGCCTCGAGCGTCCGTGCGAGGACCTCGTCGAGATCGATCGTCGTCCCGATCTCGGCCAGCTGCTTCGAGCGGGCCGTCTCCTCGTGCGCCTGGTCGAGCGCGCTCGTGAGATCGGTGAGCATTGCCTCCACGCGGGTAGAGGACTCTCGAAGCATCATCTCGATCGAGTCCGTGTCACGGCGGCGCCGGACGAGGAAGACGGTCAACGCAAGCAGGAGCAGAACGGCCAGTCCCGCGCCTGCGATAGCGATTGCGAGGGTAGTCCAGCTGAGGCTGTCAGCGGAGAGTGGCATCCCGGGAAGGCGCAGAGACCGCTCTCTGACAATAGCGCGTTGACATGTTCCTGCAAGCTGCTACCATGGCGAACGGGTTCGGCGGGGTTCGTCCTGCCGGACTTTGTTGCGTCTCCTCCTGGTACTACGAAGCGAGGTCATCGCGTGCCGACCGTGAATCAACTCGTCCGCAAAGGCAGAAGGCCGAAGGCGGAGAAGATGAAGACCCCAGCGCTCCGGGGCGCGCCGCAGAAGCGCGGTGTCTGTACGCGCGTGTATACGACCACGCCGAAAAAGCCGAACTCCGCGCTGCGAAAGGTGGCGCGCGTTCGCTTGACGAACGCGATGGAGGTCACGACGTACATTCCCGGCGAAGGGCACAACCTGCAGGAGCATTCGGTCGTGCTCATCCGTGGCGGGCGCGTCAAGGATCTCCCCGGCATTCGGTACAAGGTGATCCGGGCCGCGCTCGACACGGCGGGCGTTTCCGAGCGGAAGCAGGGTCGGTCGAAGTACGGGGCGAAGAAGGGCTAGGGAGTCGAGATGCCTCGTCGCGCAGAGATTCAGGTTCGGGAACCCGATCCGGATCCCGTCTACAACTCGAAGCTCGTCACTCAGGTCATCAACAAGGTGATGTTGAAGGGCAAGAAGTCGACGGCCGAGACGATCGTCTACACAGCGCTCGAGCGCGTGGGCGAGAAGTCGGGTAGGTCGCCTGCGGAGGTGCTCGAGCAGGCCGTGAAGACGGTGACTCCCGTCCTCGAGGTCCGCTCCCGCCGCGTCGGTGGCGCCAACTATCAGGTTCCCATCGAGGTGCCTCAGCGGCGGGCGAGAACGCTGGCCGTGCGCTGGCTCGTCAACTACTCCCGCGACCGGCGCGAGAAGACCATGGCAGACAAGCTCGCCAACGAGATTCTCGACGCGCTCAATCAGCAGGGCGGCGCGTTCAAGCGTAAGGACGACCTCTACAGAATGGCGCAGGCCAACAAGGCCTTCGCCCACTACAGGTGGTAAGTGGCTAACGTGGCTGAAAAGACCCATCCGGTCGCCGGGCTGGAGCATGTGCGCAACATCGGAATCATGGCGCACATAGACGCCGGCAAGACGACGACGACCGAGCGCATCCTCTACTACACGGGCCGAACCCACAAGATGGGCGAGGTCCACGAGGGCGCGGCCGTCATGGACTGGATGGCGCAGGAGCAAGAGCGAGGCATCACGATCACCTCTGCTGCGACGACGGCGTCCTGGCGTGAGTTTCGCATCAACATTATCGATACGCCCGGGCACGTGGACTTCACGGTCGAGGTGGAGCGCAGCCTCCGCGTGCTCGACGGTGCGGTCGCGGTCTTCGACGCCGTCGCAGGCGTCGAGCCCCAATCGGAGACCGTTTGGCGGCAAGCCGATCACTACAAGGTGCCGAGGATCGCGTTCATCAACAAGATGGACCGCGTCGGGGCCGACTTCTTCGCCGCCGTCCAGTCGATGGTCGACCGCCTCGGCGCGCACCCGGTGCCGGTGCAGCTGCCGCTGGGAAGCGAGGAGCATTTCAGGGGAGTCCTCGACCTCGTCGAGATGCGCGCGCTCGTCTGGGAGGACGATCTGGGCATGAAGCTGGACATCGGTGAGATTCCGGCCGAGCTGAAGGAACAGGCCGAGGAGTACCACCACCAGCTCATCGACGCCGTCGCCGAGCACGACGAGGAGCTCCTCGAGACCTATTTGCTCGACGAGGCTTCGGTGACTCCGGAGATGATTCGGCGCGCGCTTCGCACCGCGACCATCGCGACGGCGGTGACGCCGGTGTTGTGTGGCTCGGCGTTCAAGAACAAAGGCGTCCAGCCGCTTCTCGACGGAGTATGCGATTACCTTCCGAGCCCGCTCGACGTGCCGCCCATCCAGGGAATCGACCCGAAGACCGGGGACGAGCTCCTGCGGAGGCCTGACTACGACGAGCCGTTCTCGGCTCTTGCGTTCAAGGTGATGAGCGACCCGTACGTGGGCAAGCTCACCTACTTCCGGGTCTACTCGGGGAAGATCAAGGCGGGCGACCGCGTGCTCAACGTTTCGAACGGCAAGACCGAGCGCATCGGTCGCCTGCTTCAGATGCATGCGAATCATCGCGAGGAGCGGGAAGAGATCGGTGCTGGCGAGATCGTCGCGGCAGTCGGCCTCAAGCAGACGACGACGGGCGACACCCTCGCCACCGGCTCGGCGCCGATCCAGCTCGAGTCGATGATCTTTCCGGATCCGGTGATCTCGGTCGCTATCGAGCCGAAGACGAAGGCCGACCAGGACAAGCTCTCGGGTGGGCTCCAGCGCCTCGCGGAGGAGGATCCGACCTTCCGCGTGCGCAGCGACGACGAGACGGGCCAGACGCTGATCTCAGGCATGGGCGAGCTCCA
>JBBQXH010000076.1:0-9617 GCA_038209835.1 Gaiellales bacterium
TGCTCCGGCTTCGTCGCGGGAATGGGTGAGCGTGACGAGCAGATCTTCGACGTCGCCTACGCGCTGCGCGAGCTCGACGCCGACTCGATCCCGGAGAACTTCCTGCACGCGATCCCGGGGACACCGCTCGAGGGAACGCACGAGCTCGATCCGCGCCGCTGCCTTCGAATCCTCGGACTACTGCGGCTCCTCTGCCCGTCGAAGGAGATCCGGGTCGCCGGAGGGCGCGAGGTCAACCTGCGCTCACTTCAGCCGCTCGCGCTCTATCCGGCGAACGCGATCTTCATCGGCGACTACCTGACCACCTCAGGCCAGGACGCCGAGGACGACTACCGGATGCTCGAGGATCTCGGCTTCGAGATCGAGCGCTGCGCTCTCTGATCGAACGCGATCAGTCCGCGTTCAGCGGCGCGCCACCTTCGACCCGGCCTGGACTGCGGGGCTGCCGACGATCGCCGCGCTCGTCACCGAGACCGGCGGCCTCAGCGCTCCCAGCATGCGGCTGGCCCGCGAGCGCGGCATTCCCGCCGTCCAGCTCCCCGGCGCGACGACCTCCCTCAGCCCGGAGACCCCGACCACCGTCGACGGCTCCGCCGGCACGATCGGGATCCGAGCCACCTGACACGACGCCTCTAGCTCCAGCTCCACCGCCAGTCTCGGATGGCCGGCAGGTCGTCCCCGTACCTCGTGATGTGCTCCGTGTGCTCGATGAGCTTGTCGCGGATCTCCTGCTTCACGTATGCCGCGTTGGCGCCGAGCTTGGGAACCCTGTCGATCACGTCCTCCGCCAGGTGGAAACGATCGAGATCGTTGCGAACCACCATGTCGAACGGCGTCGTCGTCGTTCCCTCTTCCTTGTAGCCCCGGACGTGCAGGTTCGCGTGATTCGTCCTTCGGTACGTGAGGCGGTGCACCAGCCACGGATACCCGTGGAAGGCGAAGATGATCGGCTTGTCCTTCGTGAAGAGCGTGTCGAAGTCCTGATCCGACAGCCCGTGCGGGTGCTCATTGTCCGGCTGGAGACGCATCAGGTCGACGACGTTGATGACACGGATCTTCAGCTCCGGGACAGAGCGGCGCAGAAGATCGACGGCCGCGAGCGTCTCGAGCGTCGGGACGTCCCCACAACAGGCCATCACGACATCGGGCTCGTGGCCACGATCGTTGCTCGCCCACGGCCAGATACCGATGCCCGCGGCGCAGTGCTTGACGGCCTCGTCGATGTCGAGGTACTGGAGCGCGGGCTGCTTGCCGGCGACGATCACGTTCACGCAGTTGCGGCTCCGCAGGCACTGGTCGGTCACCCACAGCAACGTGTTGGCGTCGGGCGGCAGGTAGACCCCGATCACTTCGGCCTTCTTGTTGACGACGTGGTCGAGGAAGCCGGGATCCTGGTGCGAGAACCCGTTGTGGTCCTGCCGCCACACATGGGAGCTGAGGAGGTAGTTGAGCGAGGCGACGGGACGCCGCCACGGGATCTCGCGGCTCGTCACCTTCAGCCACTTCGCGTGCTGGTTGAACATCGAGTCGATGATGTGGACGAACGCTTCGTAGGTCGTGAACAGCCCGTGGCGCCCGGTGAGGAGGTATCCCTCGAGCCAGCCCTGACACGTGTGCTCGCTGAGGATCTCCATCACGCGACCGTCGGGCGACAGCAGGCAGTCGTCGCCGTCAATGAGCCCCGCCATCCAGGCCCTCTGGGTGACCTCGAACATCGCCTGCAGGCGATTCGAGGCGAGCTCGTCCGGTGCGAACACGCGGAAGTTCTTCGACTCGAGGGTGAGTTTCATCACGTCGCGCAGGAGGTCGCCCATCGCCCGGGTCGCCTCGCCAACGACGGTGCCGGGCGTCGGCACGTCGATCGCGTAGTCCCGAAAGTTCGGCATCCGCAGATCGCGGAGCAGGAGCCCACCGTTTGCGTGGGGGTTCGCTCCCATGCGCCGCAAGCCCTTCGGCGCGAGCTCCCGCAACTCCGGTAGGAGCGTGCCGTTCTCGTCGAAGAGCTCCTCGTGGCGGTAGCTCTGCATCCACTCCTCGAGCAGTCCGACATGCTGGGGATTGGACGCCAGCTCGGACAGCGGGACCTGATGCGAGCGCCAGCCGTCCTCGGTCTTCTTGCCGCCGACCTCCTTGGGCCCGGTCCAGCCCTTGGGCGTGGCGAAAATGATCATCGGCCACGCCGGGCGCTCGGCTTCGCCTGCCTCGCGGGCCTCACGCTGGATCGATTTGATCTCACCGACGACCTGCTCCAGCGTCTCGGCCATCAGGCGATGCATCGTCCGCGGATCCGAGCCTTCGACGAAGTGAGGCTTGTAGCCGTAGCCGACGAAGAGGCTCTCGAGCTCGTCGCGAGGGATGCGGGCCAGTACGGTCGGGTTCGCGATCTTGTAACCGTTCAGATGGAGGATCGGCAGGACGGCCCCGTCGCCGACCGGATTCAGGAACTTGTTCGAATGCCAGGAGGTCGCAAGCGGGCCGGTCTCGGCCTCGCCATCGCCGACCACGCAGGCGACGATCAGGTCCGGGTTGTCGAATGCGGCGCCGTAGGCGTGTGAGACCGCGTACCCGAGCTCGCCGCCCTCGTGGATCGACCCGGGGACCTCAGGAGCCGCATGGCTCGGGACACCGCCCGGGAACGAGAACTGCTTGAAGAGCTTCCCCATTCCCTCAGCGTCCTCGGAGATATCCGGATAGAGCTCGCTGTAGGAGCCCTCGAGGTAGGTGTTTGCGATCATCGCCGGACCGCCATGCCCCGGCCCGCACATGAAGATCATGTCGAGGTCGTGGGCATTGATCACGCGATTCAGGTGGGCGTAGAGAAAGTTCAGCCCCGGTGTGGTTCCCCAGTGACCCAGGAGCCGCGGCTTGATGTGCTCGAGCGTCACCGGCTGCTCGAGCATGGCGTTGTCCAACAGGTAGATCTGTCCGACAGACAGGTAGTTGGCAGCCCGCCAGTACCTGTCGATGCGGTCGAGCTCCTCGTCTGATAGCGCGTGCTCCTCTAGCTCAGGGAGAGCTGTTGCCATCCCTCCTCCCTTCTCCGATCTCTCGGTGGATGCGCTTCTGCATTGGGCGAGAACGCGCAGACCGACGTGCCTTGCCTCCCGCCACGGTTGCAGTATTCCGCACCGGCCACAATCCCACAAACGCGGCACGCATCCAGGCCCGCCGACTTCCGTTGGCTGCCGGTCGCGAGTAGGGTTCGACTCCATGACGGCAGACGTTCACCTGCGCGAGGACGTCGCGAGGCTGGCGCTCTTCGCCGATCTCGCCGAGGCGGAGCTCACCACTCTGCTGAACGGCATGGGGGAGATGTCCTACGACGAGGGCGAGCATGTCGTCCATCGCGGTGACGCGGGGCTCGGATTGCACATCATCGTCGACGGCGAGGTCGCAGTCGTCCTCGAGGACGAGGAGCTCAGCACCCTGTCGAAGGGGAGTTTCTTCGGCGAGATCTCGGCCCTGCTCGACGAGGAAACCGTCGCCGACGTGATCGCCCGGACCCGACTTCGTTGCCTCGTCGTGCCGGCCGCGGAGGTCGAGGCCTTCTTGCTCGCGAACCCGCGGGTGATGTTCAGAATGCTGCAGACCGAGGCGCGAAGGCTCCGGGCGGCCGACCAGCCTCGGAACTAAGTGCTTCCGGTCGGAAATACGGTCTTTATCCGGCCGGCGAAACGAACGCCGGGCATGGACGCTGGGTGCTTTCGTATCCGGAGGATACGGGCGCGACCGAGGACGCCGACCGGCGCCGCTTTGCAGGCGGCAGGGCACGATCGTACTTCCAACCGGGAGCACTCACTCACTGATCGATTCGTCTCACGTCGAGCACGAGACCGTCGAGCCGCTCGACGACGACCTCCGTCCCCTCGCGTGCGCCTTCGTCGCACCGGGCATTCCAGATCTCCCCGTCGAGGCGAACCTGCCCGTCGGGAAAGCACGGGCCGATGACCACCCCTTGCTTGCCGATCATCGTCTCGGCGCCGACGCGCACCTTGCGGTTGTGATTCCAACCGAGCCAGAAGAGGACCTCGGCGAACTCGACCACCACGGCTAGCCCGATCGCAACCCAGCGCCACGGCGTGTCCAGGAAGAGGAACGAGAGGACCGTGACGACGATGAGAAGCACGGCTCGGGACGATCAGTTCTTCTTGACCGGCACGAGCCCCGCCGGAGCGAGGCCGGCGACACGAGCGGTGACGCGGCCCGACCGGCGACCCGCATCCTCGGCGCGTTCCTTCCGGGCGACGGCCGACCTGACGACACGCCCGCCGACGTCCTTGAGGGGGCCGGGAGGGAAGCGTCCGTGCGGGCCCTGGGCGATCGGCGAGCGGGCCCACTCGTCGTCGAGCGCGAGAACGAGCGACGCGAGGATCTTCCCCCCGAGGTAGGCGGGGCCGACGCCGTTTCCCGAGTAGCCCGCCCCGTACAGAAGGTCCGAGCGGTCACCGAGCATCCCGAAGAACGGCAGCCCGTCCAGCGACCGGTCGATCGGCCCGGTCCAGCTCGCGGGGATGCCGACGTCGGCGAGGGCGGGATAGAGCTCCCGGAAGCTGTCGGCGACAGCCGCAGCGCGAGGAGACGCTCCACTGAACTCCGGCCCCACCTTCCCGCGTCGCGCCAGCGCACCGCCTCCCTTGCCGAAGGCGATGCGCCCGTCCAGGGTCGTCCTGTAGTAGTCGACGAGCATGCGAGAGTCGGAGATCGCGATTCCGGTCGTGAGGCCAATCTGCTCCAGACGATCGGGGATCGGCTCCGTCGCGACCATATCGCTCGCGATGACTGCGAGAGAACGCGACAGCTCTCTGACCTGGATCAGCCAGGCGTTCATCGCGAGCACGACCTTGTCGGCCGTCAAGGCCCCGAGCGTCGTGTGAACGCGCGGCGGGTACGAGCGCTCGAGCCGACTCATCGGCGAGCGCTCGAAGATCCGGACGCCGTTCTCGAGAGCGACGCGCCGGAGGCCGCGCGCGAGTGACGCGGGCTGGACGGTCGCACACGTCGGCTCGAAGACTCCGGCGATGTGCGTCGCGGAGCCAGCACGTCGAGCGGCCTCGTCCGGCTCGAGTCGCACGAAGGCCTCGGCGCCGGCTCGGGCTGTCGCGTCGACCGTCTCGTCCCAGGCGCCGATCTGCGCCTCGGTCGTCGCGGCCCAGAGCCATCCGTCCTCGCGGAACCCCGCGTCGATCGAGTGGGTCGCGCAGAAGGCCCCGATCGCACTGACCGCCTCGGCGGAGGCCTGCGCAATCCGTAGCGCCTCGTCCTGACCGCAGAGGGCCTCGAGCTTCAGGAACTTGCTCCACATGCTCATCACGAAGCCGCCGTTACGCCCGCTCGGACCGCCGCCGCAGACGTCCGCCTCGACGATGACGACGTCGAGCGAAGGGTCGTGCTCCTTCAGCCTGAGCGCCGTCCAGAGCCCTGTGTATCCGCCGCCGACGATGCAGACATCCGCCCGCTCCTCACGCTCGAGACGCGATGCCTCGTCTTCGCCGGCGAGCGCTTCCTGAAGCCAGAGGCTTCTCGCAGTCATCACGACTGATCCTCCCAATGTGCATGGTATGGTATGTGCATGTTCTCGGAGCGGACGCAGGTGCTCCTCTCGAAGGAGCAACGGGCCAGGCTGGAGCGCCTCGCAACCGAACGTCGGGTCTCCGTCGGATCGCTGATCAGAGAAGCGATCGAGGCGTACGCGCCACCGAGCGGAAAGCCACCCCGCATCGCCCTCGAGCGGCTTGCAGCCCTCGGCGCACCCGTGTCCGACTGGGAGCGGATGAAGGAGGAGATCCTCCGCGGCGCAGGCGGCGCGTGACCGTCTTCGTCGACACCGCAGTGCTCATGTATGCGGGCGGAGCAGAGCATCCCCTGCGAGCGCCGTGCCTGCGCTTCCTGAACCTCGTCGTCGAGGGCGAGATCGCTGCCCTGACCTCGACCGAGGTCGTCCAGGAGATCCTTCACCGGTTCACAGCGATTCGCCGGCCCGAAACGGGCGCGGTCATGGCCGAGGAGGCGCTCGACCTCTTCGCCCCGGTGCTTTCTGTGACGCATGCCGTCATGCGGCGGATGCCGGAGCTCGTCCGCCGATATCCGGCCCTCGCGGCGCGCGACCTGGTTCACGTCGCCACCTGCGAGGAGGAGGGCGTGAGGACGATAATCTCCACCGACCGAGGCTTCGACAGAGTCATCGAGGTAAGACGGGTGGATCCCGCCAACGGGCCGGCGATCGATGCGCTCGTCGCCCAATAGCCCGGAGATCCAGACGTGATCAGCGTTCTCTCCCGTGCCATGCTCGCAAGAGCTCGACCTCCCGTTCCGATTTCAGCGACGACCCTCGTGCCCAGTTCTTCTCTGCGAGCGTAGCCGCCACGGTTTCCTCGACGGGCCTTGGTACGAGCCCGGCCGCGAAGGCGCGGGAGCCGTCGATCCGATCCAGCCCGGCGAAGTCCGCCAGAGCGGCGGGAATCCACAGCGGCAGTTCGCTCCACGGCTCGACGTCGTTCTCCAGCAGGAAGTCCTCGTCGACCCACGTGATCCGCGCGTCCGAGCCGGCCACCGCGCGGCAGACGTCGAGGAGCGACCCGAGCGTGAGTGGCGAGGCGGGGCCAACCGCGTTGTAGACGCCTGTCCGTCCGCCCTCGACGCAGGAGACGAGCCATCCTGCGAGATCCCGCGCGTCGATCACCTGTACAGCGTCTTCCGGAGCTCCGGGAGCGAGCACTTCCCCGCCGCGGGCGATCCGGTGCGGCCAGTAGCTGAAACGGCCGGTCGGGTCATACGGGCCGACGATCAGGCCGGGACGCACGACGAGCGCGCGGTCACCGAAGACGGTCTCGACCTCGCGCTCGCAGAGCGCTTTCAGCCCCCCGTAGTGCGATCTTCGAGTCGCCTCCGCGAGCTCGGCGGCTGGAATCGTCGCAAGGGTCGCGCTCTCGTTCACGCCGGGAGTGCTCAGGTCGGCATAGGCGCTGACGCTCGAGACGAAGACGTATCGCTCCGTCTCCCCGGCCAGCCGAGTCGCGGACGCAGCAACGACAGCCGGGTCGAAACCCGACGTGTCGACGACGGCGTCGAAACTCCGCCCGGCGAGCCGATCGAGGTCGGCCGCGCGGTCTCCGACCACCGTCTCGACTCCGGCGAAGAGATCCGGCGCTGTCTGTCCTCGATTGAAGTGGACGACTTCGTGCCCTGCTACGAGGGCGGCTTCGGTCAGGTGACGGCCGAGAAAGACCGTGCCGCCGAGGACGAGGATCTTCACATCCGCGCCAGTTCCTCGCCGAGGCCTTCGAGGCTGGCGAGGTTGTGACCCGAGATGAAGAGGTCGACGTAGGGCAGGCAGGCCGACATCCCGCGGGCGAGCGGCTCGTAGGCCGGATCCTCCTTGAGCGGGTTGAGCCAGATGATCTTGTAGGCGAGCCGTGAGAGGCGGGCCATCTGCTCGGCGAGGAGCCGTGGATCGCCGACCTCGAGCCCGTCCGAGCAGATGATCACGACCGAGCCCCGCGCGATCTCGGGCGACGTCATCAGGAAGCGCTTGAGCGACTCTCCGATCCGCGTTCCACCGTCCCAGTCGAAGACCTCGCTCGCGGCCTGTCGCAGAGCCTCGTCCGGATCGGTTTTTCCGAGAACGCGCGTGAGCCGGGTCAGCCGAGTCCCGAAGCAGTAGGCCTCCCAGCGCGGGTCGGCCTTCAACGCCGCGTGAGCGAAGACGAGCAACGCACGCGAGTACGAAGCCATCGAGCCGGACACGTCGAGGAAGAGCACGAGGCGCCGCCGGCGGAGACGCCTCTCCGTCCATCGCCGCTCGACCGGGTCGCCGCCGGTCCTGAACGAGCGCCGGATAGTCTGGCGCAGGTCGGGGGTTCCCGCCTTCGCCTTCTGACGGCGTCGTGACCGCCGCTTCGGGACGGCGAGTCGGACACGTGCCATCAGCTCGGCGAGTTGGGCGAGCTCCTCGTTCGTGCAGCGGGCGAAGCTCTTCTCCTTCAGGATCTCGATCGTGCTCGCGAGGAGCAGCTCGGGCTCGACCTCCTCCGACGCCTCGCCCTGCTTCGACTCCGAGCCCGATTTCGTGACCGTCATCTGAGGGCGTTCCTGTTCCGGTGGCGCCGGCAGGTCTTCGCCGAAGAACGCGCGAAACACCGCGTCGTAGACCGGGATGTCGTCGCGCTTCGCGACGAGGGTTCCTCGCCCGGCCCAGTAGAGATCCTCGGGCGGGACGAGCGAGGCGGCGCGGCAGAAGTCGTTGATCCGGCCTGTCCCGACCGACAGGCCGTTGTCTCGCAGCGCCCGGCCGAAGGAGACGAGACGCTCGATGCCGACGTCCGCGCGAACGATGCCACTCATGGGAGGAGCTCGGGCAGAGCCTCCTCGACACGCTGCAAGTCGTCGTGGTTCTTGATGACCCAGCCGAGCGTGTCCCTCGCGACACCGTCCGCGACGGAGTCCGTCCCGAGAATCGTGAGCGCCTGAGCCCAGTCGATCGCCTCGGCGGCCCCGGGCGGCTTGATCAGGTCGATGCCGCGCAGCCTCGCGACGGCGGTAGCAACGGCGCGGGCGAGCTTCTCGGAGACGCCCGGAACGCGAAGCTTGATGATCTCGATCTCACGCTCGAGATCAGGAAAATCGATCCAGTGGTAGAGGCAGCGTCGCTTGAGCGCGTCGTGGAGCTCTCGGGTGCGGTTCGAGGTGATGACGACCGCCGGCGGGACATCCGCATGGATGGTTCCCATCTCGGGCACGGTGACCGTGAAGTCGGAGAGCACCTCGAGCAGGAAGGCCTCGAACTCGTCGTCCGACCGATCGAGCTCGTCGATCAAGAGGACGGCGCCGCGGCCCGACCGGATCGCCTTGAGCAGCGGCCGCTCGAGCAGAAATTCCGGGCCGTACAGCTCGTGGACGCGATCCTTCACGTCGAGCTCGCCGCCCTGCAAGGCGCGCGCGTAGAGAAGCTGACGGCTGTAGTCCCACTCGTAGAGCGCCTGCGATGCGTCGATTCCCTCGTAGCACTGGAGACGAACGAGCTCGGCGTCCATGATCCGGGCGAGCGTCTTCGAAACCTCCGTCTTTCCCACGCCGGGCTCGCCTTCGAGGAGCAAGGGACGACGCATCGCGAGCGCGAGGTAGATCGCGGTGGCAAGCCCGTGATCGGGCAGGTACGAGTGCTCTCTGAGAGCAGTCGCGACCCCGGCGACGTCCTGGAACTCCACGCGCAGATCCTAGCCGCCACAACGCGGTGAACCGGCCGCTTCGGCGCCCACCGACCTCATGGCCATGACCCAGCGGCGCAGTTCGACTGCAACGGCCGAGACCGTTCGTTCGGATGTATCGGCCCACGTCACACGCCACCGGGGATCGTCTTTGCCTCATCCCTGCGACCCGGTACCAGCGCATCTCTGTCCAACCGCCCGAGCGGACCACGTCGAGCCGCCAGCTCGGATCGGCGGCATGGTGCCGTAGCCACTCGGCCCAGGCGATCTGATCGGCAAATCCCGCCTCGCCCTCGACGCCGAGTGTCTGGAACCGGGCACGGAGCCGGTCGAGACGAACCTCGTCAGAGCAATCGAGGAGGCAAGCGGCCATGCCGTCGAGGCGCTCCTCAGAGGGTGTAGCGAGCAGCTCTC
>JBBQXH010000077.1:0-9609 GCA_038209835.1 Gaiellales bacterium
CGGCGGTCGCGCAGTACTCCTACGACCAGTTCTCGACTGCCGTCGGGTACGCCCACGTCGCCGTCGATCCCGCGAAGCAGTCCGGCTGATCCACACCTGCTACTTGATGCCGATGACCATCGAGTCCGGGCCGACGAGATGCTCAGCCTTGGTGCTCGAGAAGCCGGCCTCGGTCATCCAGCCGGCACAGTCGGCGGTGGTGTAGTCGAACCCCGCCTCCGTCTCGATCAGCATGTTGAGGCTCATGAGGAGCCCGAAGGTGTTTTCCGATCTGGCGTCGTCGATCATCGAGTCGTAGACGATGAGCGCGCCGCCGTCGGGCAGAGCGTCATGCGCCTTCCCGATCAGCATCATCTTCTCGTCGAGGCTCCAGTCGTGGAGGATGTGCCCCATCGTGATGACGTCCGCCCCCGGGACATCGTCGCTGAAGAAATCGCCGGGGACGAAACTCAGGCGATCGTGCAGGCCGTGCTCGCGAACGTAGTTCTCGAACACGGGACCGACCTGGGGGAGGTCGAAGCCCACCCCCGTGAGGGACGTGTTCGCAAGCGCGATCTGGACGGCGAGATCCCCTTGCGCCGTTCCGACGTCGGCGAACGTCTCGCGGGCGGCCCACGGGCCCTTCTCCGCGATCGCGAGGTTCGCTCCGCGGCTGATTCCGGTCATGGCGGCCAGGAAGCTCTTCAGGCGTGCGGGATCGGCATAGATCGCCTCGAACAGCGGCGCGCCGCCGGACTTGGCTTCGTTCTGATTCTCCCCAGTCCGCAGAGCCTCCGTCAGGTCTCCCCAGAATCCGTACAGCCGGGCGTTCGCCATCTCGAGAATGCCTCCGATGTACGAGGGCTTCCCCTTGTCGAGGAACAGGTCGGCGGAGGGACTGTTCGAATAGATCCCGTCGCGTCGCTCGAGGAACCCGAGGGCCACGAGCGCGTCGAGGAAGTCCCGTGCGGAGCGAGGATGCAGGCCGAGGCGCTCGCGTAGCGTGTCGAGACCCTCCGGGTGTCTCGAGAGCTCGGTGAAGACCTCCATCTCTACCGCGGAGAGCAGAGTCTTCGACGCCCAGAAGCCCAGGCCGACCTGCATGATGTGATCAGGGGTCGCGTGATCGCTCAAACCAACTCCTCTTCGTCGTGTTGGAATTCGTCACCGGCGCGCCGCAAACGGTCTCGGCGCCGTTCATGTCAGGAGAGTCCACCGATCGCGTCGCCGATCAGCTTTGCACCGATGATGAGGCATAGAGCGGCCATGATCGCCGCGTTGTGCTGGCCCATCCAGTCGCCTAATCCGTCGAGCATCGGCTTCGAGCGCCTCACCCACGTTCATCATCTGATCTCCTGGAAGTGCCGAAACGCGAGTGCCGAGGCCTCTCAGTCGGGGTGCCGAGATTTGAACTCGGGACCTCTTGTCCCCCAGACAAGCGCGCTAACCAGGCTGCGCCACACCCCGTTCCGGCTGCACCTTACCGGAAGGGTCTCGAGCGGACAGCGCCCCTCGCGCATGGCTCTTTGCCTCAAACAGCGCTAAGGTGCGAGAGTCCCTCGACCCCCCGAGGCCGCCCATGCTGCTGAGATCGCGACCGTTTGTCCGCCCGGCGCTGGCTGCTGCCGTCATGGTCGTCGCGTTCGCGATCGGCGCCTCGACCGCCGGGGCAGCGGATACGACGTTCACGCCGGCGGCTGACGCCCAGGTGAAGTCGTCGAGCCCGACGACGAACTACGGGTCCGACGCCGGGCTCCGGCTCCGCCAGGGAACGCCGGACAACACGATCACCTACCGGAGCTACCTGAAGTTCGCGGTCTCGGGTCTTCCCGGAGCCGTCAGCGCCGCGAAGCTGCGCCTGTACGTCACCGACGCGAGTAACGACGGCGGCACGGCGTTCCTCGCCGGCAACGATTTCTCGACCGGCGGCCCGTGGACGGAGTCGGGCCTCACGTGGAACAACGCGCCGGGCGCTACGAGCGGGGCGCTCGCGAGCGCCGGCCCGGTCTCGTCCGGCGCCTGGGTCGAGTTCCCGGTCACGCCGGCGATCAGCGGGGACAGGACCTATACCTTCCTGCTCACGACCGCGAGCTCGGATAGCGCGATCTATTCGAGCAAGGAGGGCGGAAACGCGCCGCAGCTCGTGATCACGACTGGAGCCGGCTCCCCCACTCCCCCGACGAACACGACGCCACCGTCGATCTCTGGCACGACTCAGGTCGGCTCGACGCTCACTGCGAGCCCGGGAGGCTGGTCAGGCACCGGCCCGATCACGTACGCCTACCAGTGGCAACGATGCTCACCGCCGGGGGCGTGCTCCACGATCTCGAGTGCCACGCAACAGACCTACCAGCTCGTCGCGTCCGACCAGGCGACGACGATCAGGGTCCGCGTGACGGCAACGGGCGCCGTCGCGCCGGCCGGGGTCGCGTTCTCACCAGAGGTCGGTCCGATCACGGCCGGATCTCAGGGCAGCCCGCCGACGAACACGCAGGCGCCCTCGATTTCCGGAGGAGCCCAGCAGGGGCAGATCCTCTCGGCGAACCGCGGCACATGGTCGGGAACCGGGCCGATCACCTACGCCTACCAGTGGCAGCGCTGCGCCGGGTCGACGTGTGCAGACATCGCGAACGCGACCCAGCAGACGTACCTCCTGGTGGCGGCGGACGTCAGCCAGAAGGTCCAGGTCAGAGTGACCGCGACCGGTGTCGTCCCGCCGCCCGGGGTTGCCACCTCGGCTCAGGTCGGGCCGATCACGCCCTTCAACTCGGGCGGAGACGTCGTCCTCATGACGGCCGGAGACATTGCCTGCGACCCGACCAGCTCGTCGTTCAACGGGGGCAACGGCACGTCGTCCTCGTGCAGGCAGAAGGCGACATCCGATCTGATCGTCGCCGCGAACCCGAACGCCGTCCTACCGCTCGGCGACCTCCAGTACGAGAACGCGAAGCTCTCGGACTTCAACGCGTCGTACGACCTGGCCTGGGGCCGCTTCTACGACAAGACCTTCCCGGTCGTCGGCAATCACGAGTACCAGACCTCCGGCGGGGCGGGCTACTACGACTACTGGAACAAGACGGGTCAGGACAAGGGGCACCGCAGCGCGAAGGGCTACTACAGCTTCGACCTCGGGAGCTGGCACATCGTCGTCCTGAACGCGAACTGCTCCGATGCTGGCGGCTGCAGCGCTGGCTCAACCCAGGAGCAGTGGCTGCGGGCCGATCTCCAGGCGCACCCGGTCGCCTGCACGATCGCCGCGTGGCACCAGCCGCGGTTCAACACATCGTCGAGCGGGCTCAAGACCAACGGCGCGACCCAGGCTCTCTGGCAGGCGCTCTACGACAACCACGCCGACGTCGTGCTGAACGGCCACGTCCACCACTACGAGCGGTGGGCGCCGATGACGCCGTCAGGCGTGTACGACCCCAACGGCATCCGCGAGTTCATCGTCGGAACGGGTGGAATCAACCTCGGCGGCTCGGGCAGCGCGAGCGGCAACCTCGAGGTGCTCGAGAAGAAGACGTTCGGCGTGCTCCGGCTGACGCTTCACTCGTCGAGCTACGACTGGCAGTTCGTTCCGGTCGCGGGTCAGTCGTTCTCGGACGCGGGCTCGTCCTCCTGCCACTGAACTGCTGACCGACGCCGCACGCTCACGCGGTCGTCAGCACGACCGCGAGAATGAGCAGGAAGAGCAGGACGGTCACCGACTCGAGCGCCATCGGGAGCTTTCGCGCGCCCCGTGAGCGGCATCGCGTCCGATGGGCTGAACGCGATTGCGTTCGTGCATGCGATGAACATGTAGTCCCCGAGCTGAGGATGCCAGCCGTCCGGCGCCCCGTCGGCGTTCTCGTCCTGCGGGAAGAGGAAGTCGGGACGTTGGCGCCCGTTCAGGATCCGCGACACCGGGCCACGGCAGTCCATCGTCCAGAACCAGAGGCAAGACGACGACGTTGACGACGTAAAGGACGACCGCGCTCAGGAACTCCTCCGCGGCCGACGGTGCGTCGATCGACGTCAGCGGGGTCCAGCCACCGCTCCCGATGACAGCCCAGCCGGTCACGAGGCTCGTGACCGCAAGTCCGACCAGGACGGCGACGGCGATGAGGCAGTAGACGAACGCCTACCTCCTGGCCTCCAGCCGCTCGGCCTGAGCAGGGGACTCCAACTGCATGCTGCCGTCTCGCTTCTTGCCTACCCGGGCAGCTCGGCCATCGCTCGCTCGACCTCCTCGGCCGAGTACTCGAAGTCCGGGAGCTTCTCGGCGAAGTAGTCGTCATAGGCGGCCATGTCGAAGTGGCCGTGGCCGCAGAGGTTGAAGGCGATCACCTTCTCCTCCCCGGTCTCCTTGCAGGCGAGCGCCTCGTCGATCGCCCCGCGAATCGCGTGGGCGGCCTCGGGAGCGGGGATGATCGCCTCGGAGCGTGCGAACGTGATCGCCGCCTCGAACACCGGGTTCTGCGGCACCGCTCTCGCTTCGATCAGCCCGCGGTCGTAGAGCGCCGAGACGATCGGCGACATGCCGTGGTAGCGGAGCCCGCCCGCGTGAACCGGCGCCGGGATGAACGAGTGGCCGAGCGTGTGCATCTTGACGAGCGGCGTCATCATCGCCGTGTCGCCGAAGTCGTACACGTACTTGCCCTTCGTCAGGCTCGGAGCCGCGGCCGGCTCGACGGCGACCACACGGGTCTTCTTGCCGTCGACCAGGTTGTTGCGGACGAACGGGAGCACAAACCCGCCGAAGTTCGATCCTCCACCGACGCAGCCGACGACGACATCCGGGTACTCCCCGGCCATCTCGAGCTGCTCGAGCGACTCGATCCCGATCACCGTCTGGTGCATCAGCACGTGGTTCAGCACCGAGCCGAGGCTGTATTTCGTCTGCCCGCCGCTGGTGGCCGCGACCTCGACCGCCTCGGAGATCGCTAGGCCAAGCGATCCGGGCGAGTCGGGATCCTTCTCGAGGGCAGCGCGCCCTGCGTTCGTCTTGTCGGAAGGGCTCGCCGTCACCGTCGCGCCGAAGGCCTGCATCAGGCTGCGCCGGTAGGGCTTCTGCTGGTAGGAGATCTTCACCATGTAGACGTCGCAGGCGATGCCGAAGAACGAGCACGCCATGGCGAGCGAGCTCCCCCATTGCCCCGCACCCGTCTCCGTCGCGAGGCTCTCGACGCCCTCCGCCTTGTTGTAGTACGCCTGCGCGACGGCGGTGTTCGGCTTGTGCGAGCCCGCGGGCGAGACCCCCTCGTACTTGTAGTAGAGGTGGGCGGGCGTATCGAGGGCCTTCTCGAGCCGGCGGGCGCGGTAGAGCGGCGTCGGGCGCCACAGGCGATACACGTCGCGGACGGCCTCGGGAATCTCGATCCAGCGCTCCTGGCTGACTTCCTGCTTGATGATCTCCATCGGGAAGAGCGGCGCGAGGTCCTGCGGGCCGATCGGCTCGCCCGTTCCCGGGTGCATGACGGGCGGCAGCGGCTGTGGCAGGTCAGCCTGGATGTTGTACCAGGCCTCCGGGATCCGCTTCTCGGGCAGTATGTACTTGGTCTTAGAACTCATCGGATCGGACACTCCTTCGTCGGCGGGGCCACGGAGGGTTCAGAGCCTACACCCGCTTGTCGAAGAGGTAGTGCGAGATGACCCACTCCCGACCGCCGCGAAATCCCCAGAGCTCGGCGCACGCCATGAAGAACACGCGCCAGTTCGCGAGCCAGCGCTCGACGTTCTCGGGGCCGTAGACGCCGGCCAGGATCGGCCGGGCCTCCTCCGCGCGGCGATCGAGGTTCGAGAGCCAGGCCTCCGACGTCTTCGCGTAATGATTCCCCGAGAGCGTCCAGTGGTCGGTGAGCGCGAGGTCGCGCTGGAAGTAGAGGAGCAGATCGTCCGACGGCATCGTGCCCGCCGTGAAGAACGTCCGTCCCATCCACGAGTTCCCGTAGTGATAGGCGAAGCGCCGGTGGGCGAAGACGTGGACGAAGAGCTTCCCGCCCGGCTCGAGCAGCCCGGCGATCTTCGCCATCAGCAGCTCGTAGTTCTTCATGTGCTCGAACATCTCGATCGAGACGACGCGATCGAAGTGTCGCGGGGTCTCGAACGCGTTCACGTCGGCGGTCACGACGTCGAGGTTTGTCACCCCGCGAGCTTGTGCCTCGGCCTCGATGAACTCGCGCTGGACGGCGGAGTTCGAGACTGCGAGCACCATGCTCCCGGGATACTTCTCGCAGAGCCAGAACGAGAGCGAGCCCCAGCCGCAGCCGAGATCGAGGATCTCCATGCCGTCCTCGATCCTCGCGCGCCGGCAGGTGAGGGAGAGCATCGCCTCCTCGGCCCCGTCGAGCGTGGTCACTCCAGGAGGCCAGAAGCAGCTCGAGTACTTCAGCCGCTTCCCGAGAACGAGCCGGAAGAACGCGGCCGGAACCTCGTAGTGCTGCTCGTTCGGACTCGTCGTGTCAGCGGCGATCGGGCCGCTCTTCAGCTCCGAGAGGAACGCGCGCCTCGACTCCAGGGTGCTCCCACCTCGCTCCCGCAGCAGCCTCCCAGCGAGGTTCGCCCTGACTCCCGCGCGGATCGCCCAGTCGGGCAGGACGTCCCGGGCGAGGACATCGTCGACGAGCCGGCTCACTCCGCCGTGCGCCTCGGAAACCACGGAATCAGCGGGCTGGTCGTCCGCTGGTACCGGCGGTAGGCCTCGCCTCGCGAGGCGAGGGCCTGCGCCTCGGTCGGCGGGATGCCGGTGACGAAGAGGATCGAGTAGGTGATCAGGATCGGGCTGATCCAGCCGACCCAGCCCCACGGGGCGGCCGTGGCGATCAGCGCGAACGAGACCCACGTCAGGATCTGAAAGAAGTAGTTCGGATGCCGGGACACGCGCCAGAGTCCGATATCGCAGACCTTGCCCTTGTTGGCCGGGTTGTTGCGAAACCGCGCGAGCTCCCGGTCGGCCACGGTCTCCCCGACGATCGCTACCGTCCAGAGGACGACTCCGACGATCTCGAGCGCTCCGATGCGGCTGTCGGGGTTGAGCGCGATCGCGACGAACGGGATCGAGAGGACGACGTCGAGAAGCCCCTGGGCCTGGAAGAAGACGAGGAAACGGCGGTTCGCCCGGTCTCCCCACTTTGCTCGTAACGTCTTGTAGCGACCGTCCTCCTCCTTGCCGATCACCCTGAAGGCGAGGACGTAGGTTCCGATCTTGAGGCCGGTCAGTCCCGCGAGCACGCCGATCAGGATGCGCTGTGAGGTGGCGCCGTCGGCGAGGATCGCGTAGAGGATGCCGAGGATCGCGATGCCGTAGCCCCACCCGGCATCGACGATGCTGGCGTCCTTGCGTGCGGTCGCGTAGGCCCAGAGAGCGAGCATGACGAGCGCCATCGCCCCCCAACCGATGAGGAGCAGCGCCCACCAGGCGTGAATCATGCGAGTCCCGAGAGCCGCCTGTACAGACGGTCGACCAGCCGCGGCATCTCCTCGAGGCGGTCCGTGATGACGCGGATCCTGTACTCGCGGAAGTGCTCCGGCTCGACGCCGAGCGCGGCCGAGAGCGACGCGATCACGTCGTTCGAGGGAACCGGGCGGTTGCCGTGCACCAGGTGGTTCAGGTAGCCGGCCGAAAGGCCGGTCTCCGCAGCCAGCCCGCGGTACGTCAGCCCACGCTCATCCATCAGCTCGGTCACAGCCTCTCCGAATGGCCGATCGCTGAAACGTCGCTTCTGCGCCATCAGGGGAGCGTCTCCCACAGCGAGCGGGCCTGCGCCGCTATCTCGGGTATCTCGACCCGCGCCTCGTCCTGCGTCGCGCGGGAGCGGAGGTCGACGCAGCCGTCATCGAGCGTCTTCTTGCCGACCGTGATCCGTAGCGGGCACCCGATCAGATCTGCGTCGGCGAACTTCTCTCCCGGTCTGCGATCGCGATCGTCGAGAAGCACGGCGAACCCGTCGCCCTCGAGATCGCTGGAAACCTGCTCCGCGAGAGCGAGCGTCTCGGTCCCCGCTGCTGCGATTGCCACGACATGAACATCATACGGAGCAAGCGATCGAGGCCAGGAGATGCCGTGCTCGTCATGGTGCTGCTCGACGGCGGCCGCCATGATCCGGCCGGGCCCGATGCCGTAGCTGCCCATCACGATCGGTCGCTCCGAGCCATCTTCGTCGGCGAACACGGCGCCGAACGGCTCCGAGTAGCGCGTGCCTAGCTTGAAGATGTGGCCGACCTCGATCGCCGTCTGAAAGCCGAGCCGTCCGCCGCACTTCGGGCAGGAGTCGCCCTCCCTCGGAACGCGAATGTCGGCGAACCGGGGTGAGTAGTCCCTCCCGGCCTCGACTCCGCGAAGGTGCCACCCGGTCCGGTTCGCGCCGGCGACGAACTGCCCCTCTCGCAGCGTGTCGTCGGCGACGACCTCGCCGGCGAAGCCGATCGGCCCCAGGGAGCCGGGCTCCGCCCCGAAGGCCGTGCGGATCTCGTCCTCGTTTGCGGGGCGGTAGGCGCTGCCGAGGGCGCTCACCAGCTTCGCCTCCTCGAGCCGGTCGTCGCCCCTGACGAGGCCGAGCACGAGCGTTCCATCGGCCTTCACGACGGGCATCGCCTTCGACGTGGCTGCGGGATCGACGCCGAGGAAGTCCGCGAGCGTTTCGATCGTCCCGATCCCGGGCGTCGCGACCTCCTCGGGGACCTCGTGGCGAGCTGGGAAGTCCGGACGGCGAGGGATCCCTCGCGCGATCTCGAGATCGGCTGCGTAGTCTCCCCGCTCACACGTCACGAGCGTGTTCTCGCCGGACCCGGCCGGCGCGAGATAGTCGATCGACTGGCTCCCACCCATCATCCCGGACTCGGCCTCGACGGCGTGCGCCTCGAGCCCGCAACGCTCGAAGATGCGCTCATAGGCGCCGGCGTGGAGCCGGAAGCTCGCATCGAGCCCCTCCTCGTCCCGATCGAACGAGTAGGAGTCCTTCATGATGAACTCGCGGACGCGGATGATGCCGCTTCGCGGACGCTGCTCGTCGCGATTCTTCGTGGCGAAGTGGTAGAGGATCTGCGGCAGCTCCCGGTAACTCTGGATCTCGCCCGCGTGGAACGTGAAGGTCTCCTCGTGCGTCATCGGGAGGACGAACGGGCGGCCGGCGCGATCCTCGAACTTGAAGACCTCGGGGATGTCGTAGCGCCCGCTTCGCTCCCAGAGCTCGGCCGGCGTCAGGACCGGGCAAAGCATCTCCTGGCCGCCGATCCCGTCGATCTCCTCCCGGACGATCTGGACGATCGCCTGGTGAACGCGCCAGCCAAGCGGTAGGAACGTATAGATGCCGGCGCCGACCATTCGAATGAAGGCGCCTCGCAGAAGCAGGCGATGGCTCGCCGCATCGGCCTCGGCTGGATCCTCCCGCAGGGTCGGAATGAAGAGCTTCGACGCTCGCATCAGCGCGGGTTCTAGAGGCTTGATGTGAAATGGGCGTGCATCTGGGGAGCCGTCTGCACCAAGGAGCGTGGTCGACTCGATCGGTGGCAAGGCTGGTGGCCTTGGTGCCGATCGGGACGGCCGCGATCCGCCGTGTGCAGGCCCTCATCCAGACGTGCGGTCAGTCCGCATCAAGCCTCGAGCTCAGCTCGCGAGCTGCGTGCGCAGATCGTGCTCGTACGCGCTCGGGG
>JBBQXH010000078.1:0-9578 GCA_038209835.1 Gaiellales bacterium
TCGCGGCCTGTTCGGCCGCTGCGCAGCGTGCTAACGCACGCTTTGCAATTGTGTCGGGGACTCCGTCCCCGACGAGCCTTCGCGGCCTGTTCGGCCGCTGCGCGGAGCCTCCGGCTCCTTGCGGGCCTGCGCCTGTATCGCCGCCTCCGGCGGCGATGGCCCTTCGCAGTCGGCTCCGCCGCCTGCTGCGCAGCGTGCTACCGCACGCTTTGCAGGTCCCGCTCGAAGACTTCGAGGACGAGCCAGGGCGCGAATCCGAGTCGCCGGTAGAGCCGGATCGCCGGGGTGTTGTAGGGGATCACGGTGAGACGGAGCTCCGTTTCCGGGTGGGCGAGCCAGTAGTCCTCGAGGGCTCGGCTGAACAGGTATCCGCCGACCCCGAGCCCGCGATTGTCTTCGGCGACCCCGACGTGGGTGATCCAGCGGGCGCCCGGCTCGACATGGACGAACGCGACGACCTCGCCACCACGCTCCGCAACGACCACTTCGCCGGCCGCGAGCCATCGCTCCCAGACCGGCTCGCCCCGACGCCCGATGGGGAAGGCCTCACGGTAAAGCCGCCACACCGCAGGAAGGTCCGCCGGAAGCCCAGTCCGAACGCCGACCCCTGGTGGCGCGGGGCCGGCCGGCCGGTGCGCCGCCGGCCGCAGCCGGTACACGGAGTCGAGGCCCCCGCCGCGAAGACGGAATCCGCGCCGCTCGAGCAGAAGTCGCCCACCGACATTGCCGGCCCCGACAGAGGCGTTGAGCCACTCGGCGCCGCTCGAGCCGGCGATCTCGATTGCAGCGTCGAGGAGTGTCCCTCCCATCTTCCTTCCGCGGAACTGCGGTGCGACGAGCGGGCCGACCACCGTCGCCTCACCATCGAGCCGAACGCCGCCGAAGGCGGCCATCTCGCCATCCTCTTCGACGACGCGAAGTGTCTCCGAAAGTGGGTCGCGCCACGACGCGAGATCGTCGTCGAGCTCCTCCCTCGTCGCCCAGAGCGGCTTCCCGACCTGCTCCTCGGTCCGGGCCAGCGCGTGACGGGAGAGCGCGAGAACGGCGTCCCGGTCGGCGTCCTCGAAGCTACGCAGGCTGGCGTCCACGGAAGAGACTCGGAGCCTGCCACGCGTATTCGAGACCGGACACGAGAGTGAAGACGAGCGCGACCAGCAGCGCCCACCACGCCGCCTCGTCCGAGAAGGCTCCACCGGCCGCGAGGCCGCCGCAGCCCACGGCCAACCCCTGCACCCACGTCTTCAGCTTGCTCAGGTCTCGGGAGCCGATGACCACTCCACGCTCGATCGCCGCGAGCCTGAGACCCGAGACGAGGAACTCGCGAGCGACGATCAGTGCCACCATCCAGCCCTTGAACGGCGGGATGAGAACGATCATCGCCGCGATCACGAGGATCTTGTCCGCCATCGGGTCGAGGATCCGCCCGAGATCGGTGCTCTGGCCCGACCGGCGGGCGAGCCAGCCGTCCACCTGATCGGTCAGCATCGCGACCGCGAACACCGCCGTCGCCCAGTAATAGTGGTTGGGGAAATCGACCACGAAGAGCAGCACGACGATCGGGACGGCGATGGCGCGCGCGACGGTCAGCTGGTCGGCGGCGGTCATAACACGCAGAATACGCCCGGTCGTGGCTCCGTTCAGAAAGGTCCTGGTTGCAAACCGCGGCGAGATCGCGATCCGCGTGTTCCGCGCGCTTCGCGAGCTCGGCGTGTCGACCGTCGCCGTCTACTCGGAGCCCGACCGTACGGCGCTCCACGTAGCCGCCGCCGACGAGGCGTTCCTGATCGGCGCAGGGCCAGCCTCCGAGAGCTATCTCGTGCAAGAGCGCATCATCGAGACGGCGCTCCGTTCGGGCGCCGAGGCGATCCATCCGGGCTACGGATTCCTGGCGGAGAACGCACAGTTCGCCCGGGCGTGCGCGGACGTCAGCCTCGTCTGGATCGGGCCGCCACCCGAGGCGATCGAGGCGATGGGCTCGAAGGTCGCCTCGCGGGAGCTGATGCACGCCGCCGGAGTCCCGATCGTCCCCGGCACGACCGCACCGGTCGAATCGTGGGAGGAGGTCGTCCGTCTCGGCGACGAGTACGGCTGGCCCGTCGCGATCAAGGCCTCCTCCGGAGGGGGCGGGAAAGGGCTGAAGGTCGTCGAGTCCGCGGGCGACGCAGAGCGCGCGTATCAGTCCGCCCGCCGCGAGGGCGAGGCGTACTTCTCCGACTCGACCGTCTACGTCGAGAAGTACATCGAGGATCCGCGCCACGTCGAGGTGCAGGTGCTCGCCGACGCGCACGGCGCCGTCGTGCACCTCGGGGAGCGCGACTGCACGATCCAGCGCCGCCACCAGAAGCTGATCGAGGAGAGCCCCTCACCCGCCGTCACTCCCGAGCTGCGCGCCCGCATCGGCCAGATCGCCGTCGACGCGGCCCGGGCCGTGGGATACCGCTCGGCAGGGACGATCGAAGGGCTCCTCGATCGCGAGGGTGCCTACTACTTCCTGGAGATGAACACGCGCATCCAGGTCGAGCACACCGTCACCGAGATGGTCACGGGCATCGACCTCGTGCGCGAGCAGATCCTGATCGCAGCCGGGGAGCCGCTCGCCTTCGGCCAGGACGATGTCCGCTTCTCGGGGCACGCGATCGAATGCCGGATCAATGCCGAGGACCCGGCGAATGGGTTCCTCCCGACGCCCGGCACGATCACCCGGTACTCGGAGCCGGCCGGGCCTGGAGTTCGCGTCGACTCGGGTGTCCGTGTGGGGTCGGAGATCCAGGGGCTCTACGACCCGATGATCGCGAAGCTGATCGTCTGGGATATCGACCGGGAGCGCGCACGGCGCCGGATGCTCCGCGCGCTCGACGAGTTCTCGATCGAGGGTGTCGCGTCGCTCCTAGGATTCCACAAGGCGCTGCTCGCGCACCCGTGCTTCGTCGAGGGCTCCACGTGCCATGGCATCGTCGAGAGCGCCGAGATCGCGGAGCGCGCCGCCGAGCTGTCGGCCCGCGCGCCAGTGGGCGAGCAGGCGCTCGAGAACGGGCGCGTGCGCGAACGTTTCGTCCTGGCTGAAGTCGACGGAAGACGGTTCGAGGTGAGAGTCTCGGAACCGGAACCGGCGCATGCCGAGCTCGCCCGGCGACGGCGTGACCGCGAAGCCGCGGCAGGGAGTGCGGGAGGCGAGGCCGTCGTCAGCCCGATGCAGGGCACCGTGCTCGCCGTCGAGGTCGCCGACGGGGACGAGGTCGCGGAGGGCCAGGTCATCTGCATCGTGGAGGCAATGAAGATGGAGAACGAGATCACGGCGCACCGACGGGGTGTTGTCGGCGCACTGACCGTCGCGCCCGGCGAAACCGTGAAGACCGGTCAGGTCATCTGCGTCGTCACGGAGAACGGCGAAGATCCTCGTCCGTCGTAGCGCGTCTCCCGGGGTTACGCTGGCCTCGTGCGCATCCGACTGAGACTCTTCGCGGGCCTGCGTGAACAGGCGGGGCGCTCTGCCTGGGAGCTCGAGCTTCCCGAAGGGAGCCTGGTGGGCGACGTCTGGGCAGCGCTGCCCGAGCTGGGATCGGGTCCGGGCTCGCAGCCGCCTGACGTCCTCTACGCGCTCAACCAGGAGTACGTCGCACCCGACCACGTGCTCGCCGACGGCGACGAGCTCGCGCTCATCCCCCCCGTCTCCGGAGGCGACATCCGCCTGACCTCGGAGCCGATCGACCTCGGCGCGGTCGTCGCCGAGGCCTCGCGCGACGAGGCGGGGGCGATTGCCACCTTCGTCGGCACGACGCGCGTGTACTCCCGGGGCCGAACCGTCGACCATCTCGAGTACGAGGCCTACGGGGGAATGGCCGAGCAGGAGCTGTCGCGCATCGCCGACGACCTGAAACGACGCTACGAGCTCTGCGAGATCGCGATCACGCACCGAATCGGGCGGGTCGAGATCGGGGAACCGAGCGTGGCGATCGCGGTCTCCGCACCCCACCGCGCGGACGCCCTTGCCGCCTGCAAGGACGCCATCGACACGCTCAAGGAGACCGTGCCGCTGTGGAAGAAAGAGGTCTACGAGGGCGGAGAAGAATGGATCGGCAAGGGCTCGTAGCAAGGCGACCGGAAGGGAGCCGCGCAGCGGACGCGAAGCCGGCCGCGAAGAGTCATCGCCGCCGCCAGGCGGCGATACAGTCGCGAGACCTGGCCCTTACGCAGCCTCCGCACCAAACAGAGCCAGAATCGGCTCGAGATTCACGTGATCCAGGATCAGGCGCTTGACCCGGTCGGCGTCGAGGTCGCCGTCGAGCCAAGGGGTGACGCCGAGAACAGGGACGTCCGTGAGCGATTCGATCAGCTCGGCGTTCGTAAAGACGCTCGGGTCCGTCTCGGGCCCCGCGCCGTTCAGAACGACGCCGACCGTGTCGAGGCCATGCCCGCGGGCGACCGCGACCGTGAGCGCCGTGTGATTGACGGTTCCGAGGCCGGGCCGGGCGACAACGAGTAATGGGAGCTCGAGCGCGACGGCGAGATCGGCGACCGTGAAGCCCTCGGCCAGCGGAACCAGCAGGCCGCCGGCGCCTTCGACGAGGATCACGTCGTGATGGTGTCCGATCGCCCGAACGTGGTCGACGAGCACGTCGGCGTGGATCTCGGCTCCCTCGAGCCGTGCGGCGACAAGCGGAGCGAGCGCGGCGGAGAAGGACGAGGCAACGATCTGCTCCGGTGACTCGGTCACACCCGTCAACGCCTTGAGCCGCATCGCGTCGCCGTCCGGGTCCGCGGCGAGATTGCCGCTCTGAACGGGTTTCGAGATCCCGACATCGAAGCCCTCGGAGGTGAGCGCAAGCGCAATCCCGGCGGTGATGACGGTCTTCCCGACACCGGTATCGGTAGCCGTGACGAAGACGCCGTTCACGGTTCCGTCATGTCACCGATCGCCTGTTCGAGGATCGAGAGCATGGCCTCGATATCCGCCGGCTCGGTGACAAGCGGTGGGAGGAACGTGACGATGTCGCCGAGCGGCCGCGTGAGAAGCCCGAGCTCCCTCGCACGACGACACACCCGGGCTCCGGTCGCAGCGGCCCACGGGTAGGGCTCCGTCGTCTCGCGGTCGGCAACGAGCTCGATGCCGATCATGAGGCCGCGCTGCCGGACGTCTCCGACGTGCCGGAGCGCGCCGATCGGCGCGAGTCGCTCATCGGCGGTTCTGGCCGCGATCTGGACGTTCTCGAGCACGCCGTTACGCTCGAACAGGTCGAGACTCGCGAGCGCTACCGCGCAGCCGAGCTGGTTCCCGGTGAAGGAATGCCCGTGGAAGAAGGTCCGCAGCTCGTCGAACTCGCCGTAGAAGGCGTCGTAGATCGCGTCGGTCGTCAGCGTCGCGGCAACCGGCAGGTAGCCGCCCGTGAGCCCTTTGCCGACGGCCATCAGATCGGGCGAGACACCCTCTTGCTCGCACGCGAACATCGTCCCGGTTCGGCCGAAGCCAGTAGCGACTTCGTCGGCGAAGAGGAGGATGTCGTGCTCGCGGCAGAGCCCAGCGAGCGAGCGCAGGAAGCCATTCGGCATGACGACCATTCCGGCTGCGCCCTGGATGAGCGGCTCGACGACGAGGCAGGCGATCTCGCCACCCATGCGGGCGAGCAGCTCGTTGAGCTCCACGAGCGACGACGCGGCGCACTCCTCGGGCGTCCCCGGGAACCTGTAGGCGTTGGGGAAAGCGATCCGCTCGACGTCGGTGAGAAGTGGCCCGAACTCGGTGTGGAAGAGATCGATGCCGCCAACGGCCATGCTCCCGATCGTGTCGCCGTGATAGGCGTTCGTGACGCTGACAAACCGGCGCTTCTCGGGGCGACCGACGCGGCGCCAGTAGGAGAAGGCCATCTTCATGCCGATCTCGACCGCGGTGGCACCCGAGTCCGAGAAGAACACCTTTTCCAGGCCGGGGGAAGCGAGCCCGACGAGACGCTCGGCCAATTCGATCGCAGGAACGCTCGCCATGCCGAGAAGCGTGGAGTGCGCGATCCGGTCGAGCTGGGCGACGATCGCCTCGTTCAGCTCCGGCACGGCGTGCCCGTGCACGTTCAGCCACATCGACGCGTTCCCGTCGTAGTACTCGACGCCGTCGACGTCGACGAGCTTGATCCCCTCTCCGCGCGCGACAATGACCGGGTCCGAGTCCAGGTACCCCTTCATCTGCGTGAACGGGTTCCACAGGTAGCGGCGGTTCTTCTCGAGCAGCGCCGCATAGTCGTCGCCGGCAGGCACGCGGGTCGATCCTGGGGTTTCAGGGAGGCGCTCAGGCATCACGGCATCCTAGAGCGCCTACGATCTGTGGATATGGGCGCGCGAAACTCGCTTCGGGATCTTCCGTCCGTCGACGACCTCGTCGGTCGCGAGCGTCTACAGGCGCTCGCCTCGCGTCACGGACGCCAGCTCGTGACCGACGCCGCGAGGAGAGCCATCGACCAAGCGCGTGCGGAGATCCTCGAAGGCCGTGAGCCCGGTGACCTCGAGCAGCTCGTCGAGGCCGAGCTCGCCTCCAAGCTGCGACCGCAGCTGCGGCGCGCGATCAATGCCACGGGGGTGATCGTCCACACCAACCTCGGCCGTGCACCGCTGGCGGCCGCGGCCCTCGAGCGGGTCGAAGAGGTCGGTCGCGGATACTCGAATCTCGAGTTCGAGCTCGAATCGGGAACGCGCGGATCGCGGCAGAGCCACGTCACCGGGTTGCTGCGCGACCTCACGGGAGCCGAGGCCGCTCTCGTCGTGAACAACAACGCAGCCGCGGTGATGCTCGCGCTCGCCGGACTGGCCGAGAGACGCGAGGTCATCGTCTCGCGTGGCGAGCTGATCGAGATCGGCGACGGTTTCCGGATCCCCGACGTCCTCGCGCGCTCGGGTGCTCGACTCATCGAGGTCGGCACGACGAACCGAACGCGGCTCGCGGATTACGAGCGCGCGATCGGGGACGAGACGGCAGTGCTCCTTCGTGTCCACCAGTCGAACTTCCGGATCGTCGGCTTCAGCGAGCAGACGCAGCTCAGCGATCTGGCAGGCCTCGCCGACAGCCACGGCCTGGTGCTCGTCGACGACCTCGGCTCGGGCGTCCTCGCGCAGCTCGGCGACGAGCCGTCGGCGCGCGCGAGCCTCGGGGCGGGCTCCCACATCGTCTGCTTCTCAGGAGACAAGCTGCTCGGCGGGCCGCAGGCGGGAATCGTCGTCGGCCGGGCCGACCTCGTCGAGCGCCTCCGCCGCCATCCGCTGCAGCGAGCGCTACGGGCCGACAAGCTCACGCTCGCGGCGCTCGAGGGAACGCTTGCCCTCTACCGCGACGCTGAGCGCGCAAGGCGCGAGATCCCGGTGCTCAGAATGCTGGCCGAGACGGCAGGCTCGGTGAGATCGAGAGCCGAGCGGCTCGCCCTGCTCACCGGCGGGTCAGTCGAGGAGACCGTCGCGCGCGTGGGGGGAGGCGCCCTTCCGCTCGCCGAGATCGAGAGCTTCGCCTGCGCGCTAGACGAGGAGCTCGGTGGGCCGCTTCGAGCCGGCGAGCCACCCGTCGTCGGAATCATGCGCGACGGCAAGCTGCTCCTCGACTGCCGGACGATCTCGGAGTTGGAGGTCGACGAGGTCGCGGCGGCGGTCGCGACGGCCCGCATACGCGCGTGAGCACATCATCGCCCCTGGCCCTCGGGACTGCGGGCCATATCGATCACGGGAAGACGTGGCTCGTCCGCGCCCTCACCGGCAAGGACACCGACCGCCTGCCGGAGGAGCAGGAGCGGGGAATCTCGATCAACCTCGGCTACGCGCCGCTCGAGCTACCCGACGGACGGCAGCTCTCCGTCATCGACGTCCCGGGACACGAGCGGTTCGTCCGGAACATGGTCGCCGGTGCCACCGGCATCGACCTCTTTCTCCTCGTGATCGATGCGGCGGAGGGCGCCCGCCCCCAGACGCTCGAGCATCTGGCGATCATCCGGCTGCTCGGCATCGAGCGGGGCGTTGTCGCGATCACGAAGGTGGACGCGGTCGACGCGGAGACCCGCGCGCTTGCCGTCGAGGAGGGCAGAGAGCTCGTACCGGGCGCCCCCGTCATCGAGACGAGCGCACGCACGGGGGAAGGTCTCGACACGCTGAAGGCGGCCCTCGCGGAGGTCGCCGCCGAGGTCGAGCGCCAACCGGCCCTCGCCGCGACCCGGCTCTTCGTCGATCGCTCCTTCAGTCTCCGCGGCATCGGGACGGTCGCCACGGGCACACTGTGGTCGGGTTCGATCGGTGAAGGCGACATGCTCGTCGTCGAGCCGGGCGGCGAGCGAGTTCGCGTCCGGAGCGTCCAGGTTCACGACCGCCCCGCCGAGCGGGCCGGCGCCGGGCAGCGGGTCGCCGTTGCGCTTCCCGGGGTGGAACGAACCCGCGTCGGCCGCGGTGACGTCCTCGTCGAGGCCGGCGCCTATCCGGTCAGCTATCGGCTGGACGTCCTGCTCGAGGAGCTCGAGCCGATCCCGGAGCGACTGAGCGTCCACGTCCACCACGGCACGGCCGAGCACTACGCCCGGCTCGTCAGAGTCGGAGACCGCTTCGCGCAGTTACGCCTTGCCTCTCCGGCCGTTGCCGCACGCGGTGACCGTGTCGTGCTTCGCGATCGGACGACGATCGGCGGCGGACTCGTTCTGGATCCGGCGCCGCCTCGGCGGACGAGTGCCGAGCGCCTGGCCCTCCTCGAGCAAGGCGACCCGGTCGCGATCGTGACGGGTGTCCTCGACGCTTCACCGGATCCACTCCGCCGCGCAGATCTCCTCGGCCTAGCCCTGCTCGCTCCCGCTGATCTCGACGCGGGGCTCGCGGCGGTCGTCAAGGCCGGCGACTGGTACCTCACCCCGGACCTGCTCGAGGCGCTTCGCGCCCGGGTCGGCTCTGCGCTTTCAGAGCGCGCCGAACGCTTCCCACTTGACCCGGGCATCCCGGTCGCCGAGCTCCTCCCGCAGCGACCCTGGGTTGCGTCGCTCCTCCCGCTGCTGCCACTCGAGCGGCGAGGCGCGGATGCCTTCGCGCCCGGAACGACCGCGATGCTCGGCGAGCGAACGGCTGACGCGGAATCGCTCGAAGCGTCGCTCGAGGCCGCCGGCCTGACCCCCACCAAGCCCGACGACAGAGAGCTGGCGGCATACCTCGAGCGGGAGGGTCGCCTCGTCCGGCTCGGAGACGGCTCAGTCATCGGCGCGGCCGCGTACGCGGAGGCTCGCCGCATCGTCGCCGGCGAATGTGCAGCGAGCGGATCGATCACCCTGGCCTCCTTCCGTGACCTTGCCGGAGTCAGCCGTCGCCCGGCCCAGCTCCTGCTCGAGCGCCTCGACTCGGACGGCGTGACGAGACGGGTCGGCGACACCCGGGTGCTGCGCAAGCGCTCCTCTCCCCCGGCCTGAGCCGGCTCCAAACCACGACGGCCCCGACGTTGTCAGGGGCCGCCGCCGGCTCGATCTCGACCCTCTCGAACCGGCCGCCGCAGTCTTCACGCTGGGCCCGAGACCGTGGGTTTCGATGAGGTGAAGGAGGAGTGAGAAGGAGTCGCGACGAACTCGGCGTCTCAGAACTCATTG
>JBBQXH010000079.1:0-9369 GCA_038209835.1 Gaiellales bacterium
GCGGCCGCGATCCGCCGTGTGCAGGCCCTCATCCAGACGTGCGGCCAATTCACATCAAGCCTCTAGCTCAGGCGAAAACGCGGCCGAGCGCCGCGAGCAGCCCGTCGCGGTCGATCCGATCCGAGCGGAAGCCGACGTAGCCGTCGGGCCGTACGAGAAAGAGCGCTGGGCCGGCACCGCCGTACGCTGCCGCGAACGATCCCTCTCGATCGCTGACGGCGGGTGTCAGGAGATCTCCCCCGGCCGCATCACCCGGCACGACGGCGTAGGCGTCGAGCCGTCCGCGGGCACGCTCGCGCGATGCGGCGACGACGCCGTCGATTTCGGCCGGCTCTCCTCCGACGACGAGAAGTGTGTGGTCGCCACCCCGCAGTCGGGAAACGCGCCGCCCCCGAACGAGAGACCGAGCGTCTTGCGCACGATGCTGTGCGCTCCATCCGCGCCGACGAGGTACTGCGCCCTCACGGTCTCCTCTCCGCCGGGGCCCTGAAGCGTTCCGGTGACGCCGTCCGCGTCCTGCTCGAACGACACCAGCTCGACGCCGCGTTCGGGGGCTCCACCGAGGCCGGCAAGGTGCTCCGCCAGCAGCCGCTCGGTCTCGTACCGCGGCAGGGCGAAGAAGCGGTACGGGACGTCGTCGGGAAGTGAGAGCTCGATGCGCATCGTCTCCGTGCCGTTGACGATCATGACCATGCCGCGCAGCTCGATCGCCGCATCAAGGGCGGAACGCTCGAGCCCCATCGCCTCCCAGAGCTCGACCGTCCGCGGCTGGATACCGACGGCCTTCGCGTAGTGCGGCGGCTCGGGCAGGCGATCGACGACGCGGCAGTCGACGCCGCGCCGGCGCAGCTCACAGGCTGCGGTGAGGCCAACCGGGCCGGCCCCGACGATCAGGACGTCTGTATTCGACTCGCGCCGCGCCACGGCGCGCGAGTCAACGGACCGCGTCTCCGATCGCTGCGGCTATGCCTTCCATCACCTCGGAAGGCCCGACGGTGATACGCGCGTGGCCGGGAAGACCGAACTCGCTTCCCGCGCGGATCAGGTATCCCCTCCTCGCGACGGCGTCCGCGAGCTCGACGTCGTCGACGCCCAGCCGGACGAGGACGAAGTTCGCCTCCGACGAGTATGGGTTCAACCCGGCTGCCGCGAGCCTGCCCGCGAGCAGGTCGCGCGCGGCTGCGGCGATGAGGCGCCGCTCCTCGACGAGCGACGGGTCGCGCAGGCTGGCGCGCCCGGCGGCGAGAGCCGCCCGATTCACGTTGAACGGCTCCTGCACGACGTCGAGAAACGATCCGAGCTCCTCGCTCGCGATGGCGTACCCGAGCCGGAGCCCGGCGAGCCCGAAGATCTTCGAGAACGTCCGCAGCAGAAGCACTGGCCGGCCGGCTTCGACATCGCGCTCCCGGCAGATCCGAAGCTCTGGAGAGACATACTCGACGTAGGCCTCGTCCACGACCGCAACACATCCGCCGGGAAGCTCCTCGAGAAACCGGTCCCATTCCTCATCGGCGACGACCGCGCCGGTCGGGTTGTTCGGGTCGGCGATCCAGACGAGCTTCGCGCCGGTCTGCCGCACCGCCTCTGCCACCGCGGGAAGGTCGATGCGCAGATCGTCTCCAAGCGGGACGGGGACGATCCTCGCGCCTGCGGCCGCGCAGACCTGCGCGTAGAGCCCGTAGGTCGGGGTCGGGATGGCGACGGTATCGCCGGGAGAGACGAATGCTGCGGTCACCATCCCGATCAGCGCCTGAATCCCGTGAGCCGGGACGATGAGAGACGGAGCGACGCCGAGCCAGCTCGCGACCGCTTCGCGGAGGTCGCCGTAGGCCTGCTCCGGATACATCCAGGCGTTCCCGAGCTCCTCCTCGACCGCCTGGAGGACGCCGTCGAGGGGGCCGAACAGATCCTCGTTCCAGTTGAGCTTCCAGAGATGGTCGAGCCCGTAGCGAGCCTTCATCTCGCTCAGGCTCTCGCCGGGGTCGTAGGGCGTCAGCCCCACGAGCGAGGGCTTGACGAGCGCGCTCCAGTCGGTCACGGCTGGATCCACTTGACGGTCGTCCGAAGGACGACCACCGCGGGACCGTCGACCGCGAGCGCCCAGGCGAGATCCTCGCCGAGGCTGTCGGGTGTGGCGCCACGGGCCGGAACCCCGAACGCCGCGCAGACCGCGAGGAAGTCCGGCTGGACGAGATCGACCGCATGCGTCTCGCCGAAGGCGCCTTGCTGGTACTCCCGGAGCACGCCGTACCCACCGTCGTCGACCAGCAGGAGCTTCGCGCCGATCCCGTACTGCCGCGCCGTCGCAAGCTCGGTGAGCCCGTAGTGGATCCCACCGTCCCCGGCCACCGCCAGCACGGGCGTCCCGGGGAGCGCGACGCTCGCACCGAGCGCAGCAGGCCACGCGTAGCCGAGCGTTCCCGAGCCGAGCGGGTAGAGGAACCGCCTGGGCTCGAGCGCCGGGAAGTGCGACGAGGCGTCGTACGCGAGGATCGTCATGTCCCACGCGTGGACGGCATCGGAGGGGAGTGCGGCCCGGATCGTCCGAAGCAGTCCGAGCTCGTGCTCGTGGCCGGCGGCCGCGAGCGCGTCGGCGAGGCGGGCGCACGCGGCGGCGGCCCGCGATGCACCGTCACGGGTCGACTGATCGACACGCGCGAGCAACGCCGCCAGGGTCTCGCGCGCATCGCCGACGAGGCCAAGTGCCTCGTACGTGGTGCCGATCCGCTCCGGCGCGATGTCGATCTGGACGATGCGGCCACCTGGCCTCAGGGCGTAGTCGTACGTCGTCTCGGAGCCAAGCTCGGTGCCGACGCAGAGCAACACATCGGCGCCCTCGAGCAGCTCACGCAGGGGCGGGTCGTAGCAGGCCGACCCGGCAAAGAGGGGGTGATTCTCCGGAATGGCGCCCTTGCCCATGAACGTCGTCGCAACGGGCGCCTGCAGTCGCTCGGCGAGCGCTCGGAGCTCGTCCCACGCGCCGGATCGCATGACCCCGCCACCGGCCCAGATGACTGGATTCTCGGCGTCGCCGAGAGCTCGTGCCGCCTCGGCGAGGGCACCGTCGTCGGGGGGAGCGGGCGCCACGGGAGTCGAGTCCAGCTCCTGAATCGGAGGCAACGCCGTCTCGGCCGTCAGGAAGTCCACCGGGATCTCGACGAAGACCGGGCCCGTCGGCGGCGTCAATGCGCGGCACCAGGCCTCTGCGAGCGTCGCCGGGATCGCGTCTGCGCTCTCGGGCCTGGCGGCCCACTTGACGATGGGCGCGAACGACGCACGCTGTTCCGGCAGCGCGTGCAGGTAGCCGCGGCCACGGCCGAGGAGCGCGCTCGGGATCTGCGACGCGATCGCCACGACGGGAACGTGCGAGGTCGCCGCCTCCATCAGAGACGCGAGCGAGATCAGCGCACCCGGGCCGGTCGAGAGAACGAGCGGCGCGGGACGGCCGCTCGCGCGCGCGTAACCGTCGGCGGCGAAGCCCGCGTTCAGCTCGGTGCGGAAGGCGAGATCGCGGATCTCGCTCGTCCGCAACGCCTCCCAGATCGCCAGCGCATGGATCCCGGGAAGCCCGAAGGCGACCTCGGCGCCGAGCGCTTCGAGCGATTCGACGACGAGATGGCCGCCGATCCGAGTGGTGGTCGTCTGGGCCATCGGAGCACCCTATCCGGGCGCTGCCAGGCCGGGTCGCCGGGACGAGAATCGTGTCTCGGGAAGGCGCGGATCGTCGCCGACGACGAGATCCGCGAGCACCTGGCCGATCAGCGGAACGAACTTGAAGCCGTGGCCACTGCATGCGGAGCCGATCACGACCCGCCCCAGTCGCTCGAGCACGAAGTCCTCGTCGGGCGTCATCGTGTAGATGCACGTGTCGTGATGCGTCGGCGCGGGCACGAACCCCGGGGCGCGCCGGGCGATCCAGTGGGCATCGCGAGCAGCGCGCACCTCGTCGACGCCGTACGAGCTCTCGCCCGGGTCGATCGTGTGCCCGGCCGTTCCGTCTCCCGCCTTCAGCTCCGTGGCTCCGGCCACGGGCGGGATCCAGTATCCGCCGGAGCCGAGCCCGCCACCGACGAGGTCGGACTCGATGAACGTCGGCATCCCGTCCGCGGCCCCGTCCGCGCGGGGGGCATAGTAGCTCACCTGGGCGAACGCCGGACGAAGGGGCAGCTCGACGGCGAGCTCCGAAAGAAGCCCTCCTGCCCAGGCGCCTGCGGTCACGACGGCCGCCTGCGCCGAGATGCTGCCCGACTCGGTCTGCACGGTCACGTGGTCGTCGGCGATCGCCAGGTGGATGATCTCTTCCCCCTCCCGCACGTCGACGCCGCCGGCTCGGGCCAGCCGCTCCTGCGCCGCGATTGTGCGCTCGGCGAGACAGACGGCGCCGTCCTCCTGGTAGAGCAGCCGCTCGATCCCGTCGAAGGAGATCCCCGGGAAGCGCTCTGAAGCCTCCTCAGCAGGGAGCCATTCGCGCGGGACGCCGCATTCCGTGAGCGCCCGACCGCACTCCTCTGCCCACTCGCCGGCGTAGAGGCCGCCGGTCTGAACGAGGAGCTCCTCGCCGGCCGCGTCCTCGAGCTCCCGCCAGGCCTCGACCGCACGCCGGGCCAGGCGCACGTAGTCGGGTTGGGGATAGGCGAGCCTGAAGACGCGAGTCGGCCCGTGCGAGGACCCCCGCGAATGCCCGATCTCAAACTGCTCGAAGAGGACCGTGTCGAGCCCTCGCTCGCCCAGAGTGCGAGCGCAGGCCGTGCCCATAGCACCGGCACCGATGACGATCGCGTCGACCCGCTCCACGGGAGCGATGCTACCGGGCGGCCCACGCCACCCACCACCGGAATCGACCCCCCTCGGATACGCTCCCGTCCATGACACGCTTCTGGCATCCCGTCGCCGATATGCACGCGGTCTCGGCGACCGGCGAGCTCGTTCTCGACCGCGGCGAAGGCGTCTACCTCTGGGACGAGGAAGGGCGCCGCTATCTCGACTCGACGGCGAGCCTCTGGTACATGAACGTCGGCTACGGCCGAACGGAGATTGCGGACGCCGCCTACGAGCAGCTCGAGAAGCTGCCCGCTTACTCCGCCTACGCCGATCTTGCGACGCGGCCGACCGTCGAGCTCGCCGACCGCATCGCGGCGATCGCTCCGATGCTCGACGCCGTCGTCTTCTTCACGAGCGGCGGTGCGGAGGCGATCGAGACCGCTGCGAAGCTCGCACGCCGCTACTGGAGCCTCCAGGGGCAATCGAAGCGGACGGTCGTCATCTCGCGCGAGCGCGCCTATCACGGCATGGCGGCCTACGGGACGAGCATCGCTGGAGCGGACGCCTTCCAGGTCGGCCTCGGGACGCTCGTGGCCGACACCGTGCGCATCCCGTGGAGCTCGACGGAGGCGCTCGCCGACGCAATCGAGCAAGCCGGCCCCGAGCGCGTCGCGGCCTTCTTCTGCGAGCCGATTATCGGCGCCGGTGGCGTTCTCATTCCGCCCCCCGGTTACCTCGAGGAGGCTCGGCGGATCTGCCGCGAGACAGGCGTGCTCTTCGTCGCCGACGAGGTCATCTGCGGCTACGGACGGGTCGGCGCATGGTTCGCGAGCACGCGCTTCGACCTCGACCCGGATCTCCTCGTGTTCGCGAAGGGCATCACCTCCGGGTACGTGCCGCTCGGCGGCGTCATCGTGTCCCCGCGCGTGTCGGAGCCCTTCTGGAAGACGAGCGACGCCGGTGTGTGGCGCCACGGCTACACGTATTCCGGGCACGCCGTCGCGACCGCGGCTGCGCACGCGAACCTCGACATCATCGAGCGTGAAGGGCTCGTCGAGCGCGTACGATCGCTCGAGTCCGAGCTCGACGAGGTCGTGCGGCCGCTCGAGAGCCATCCGCTCGTCAGCGAGGTCAGAGCGGGACTCGGGCTCGTCGCCGCGGTTCAGCTCGATCCGGCTCTCCTCGCCGAGGACGCCAGCCTCCCGGACCAGGTCGCGCTGGCGGCCCGCGAGCACGGCGTTATGGCGCGTACGCTCGTCGGCGGCTCGCTGCAGATCTCGCCGGCGTTCGTGATCACTCGCGCTGAGATGGAGGAGATGACGGCCGGGCTCGCCGCTGCGCTCGACGCAGTCGCGGAGAAGATTCCGGCCGCCGTCGGGTCGTGAGCGAACCGCTCCAGGGCTACCTTCGTATCGGCGAGCTCGGGCGCCGGACCGGCGTGAGCCGCGAGCTGCTGCGGGCCTGGGAACGCCGCTACCAGCTGTTCGAGCCGACCCGGACACAGGGTGGGTTCCGGCTCTACTCGGACCGTGACGTCGAGCGCGTCCGTGCGATGCAACGCCACCTGGCAGCAGGAATCTCCGCCGCCCAGGCAGCCCGCCTGGCCGCGGGCGCGGTACCGAGCGAGGGGCCGGCGGACGGCCTCCCCGAGGTCGCCGGGACCTTGCCCGAGATCGCGTCCGCCCTGTGGACGTCACTCGAGCGCTACGACGAGTCTGGGGCGCACGCGGCGCTGGATCGGGCGTTCGCGACGTTCACGATCGAGCTCGTGCTCCGCGACCTGATCCTCCCGTACCTGCGGGAGCTCGGTGCCTGCTGGGAGCGAGGCGAGATCGGGATCGGCCAGGAGCATTTCGCCTCGAACCTGATCCACGGTCGCCTCTTCGCCCTGGCCCGGGGTTGGGGCGCGGGTGCGGGACCGCTGGCCGTGCTGGCCTGCGCGCCGGGCGAGGATCACGACCTCGGGCTGCTGTCGTTCGGGCTTGTCCTGCGCGCCATGGGCTGGAGGATCACCTATCTCGGCGCGGACACGCCCATCGTCGTGGTCGCGGCGGCCGCGACGGCGCTCAAGCCCCACCTCGTCGTGGTTACGGCGCTCGACGGGAGCCGCCTAGGCTCGGTCGAGGCCGAGCTTCGGGAGCTCGCCGAGCTCGCTCCTCTGGCCATCGGCGGCGGCGCGACCGAGGAGCTCGCAGAGCGCACGGGGAGCCGGATCCTGTCTGGCGATCCCGTGACAGCGGCGCGGGATCTGGCGAGCGTCATCGCGTAGACTCCCGCGATCGCACGCGACCCACGACACGACATCCTCTTCGAGCCCGTCCGCATCGGGCCGAAGACCCTGCGAAACCGCTTCTACCAGGTGCCGCATTGCACCGGGTTTGGGACGGAGAAGCCCGGATCGCAGGCAGCGCACCGGGAGATGAAGGCGGAGGGCGGCTGGGCCGCCGTCTGCACCGAATACGCGCCCGTCTCGCCCGACTCGGACGAGTCGCCGTACATCTCGGCGCAGCTCCTCGACGACGACGACCTGGTGAACCTCGCCGTCATGGCGGACGCCGTCCACGAGCATGGCGCACTCGCGGGGATCGAGCTCACGCACTCAGGGGGTCACGCCGAACGACGCGAGTCGCGCTGGCATGCGATCGCGCCCTCCCAACTCGCGAGCGACTATCACCCCTCCGTCGTCGCAAAGGCGATGGAGATCGACGACATCCGCCGCGTGCAGGCCGATTGGGTGAGAGCCGCACGCCAGGCCCGCTCGGTGGGGTTCGACATCATCTACGTCTACGGCGGGCACAGCTATCTGCTGCTGCAGTTCCTCTCGTCCTTCTACAACAAGCGGACCGACGAGTACGGCGGCTCGCTCGAGAATCGCGCCCGCTTCTGGCTCGAGACGCTCGAACTCGTGCGCGAAGCGGTCGGCGACGACTGTGCGATTGCCGTGCGCACCTGCATCGAGGCTCTTGGGCCGGCAGGCGTTGGGCTCGACGAGGGCCTCGGGTTCGTCCGGCTCGCCGACCATCTCGTCGATCTCTGGGACGTCAACGTCGGCTCGATCATCGAGTGGTCGAAGGACTCCGGCGCATCGCGCTTCTTCGAGGAGGGCTACCAGCTCGAATGGACGGGCCGCGTTCGAGAGGAGACCTCGAAGCCAATCGTGGGGGTGGGCCGTTACACGAATCCCGATCGAATGGCCGAGGTCATCTCGAGCGGCGCCCTCGACCTGATCGGCGCGGCCCGGCCCTCGATCGCCGACCCGTTCCTCCCGCGCAAGGTCGAGGAGGGGCGCTACGGCGAGATCAGGGAGTGCATCGGCTGCAACGTCTGTACATCGAAGTCGGAGGTGGGGATGCACCTGGGGTGCACGCAGAACGCGGCGGCGGGCGAGGAATACCGGCGCGGCTGGCACCCGGAGCGCTTCGACCAGGCCGCGAACGCCGACCGCGACGTCCTCGTGGTGGGGGCCGGCCCCGCTGGGATGGAATGCGCGATCGTGCTCGGCAAGCGGGGCATGCGGCGCGTTCATCTCGTCGAGGCGGAGCCCGAGATCGGGGGCATCACGCGCTGGATCCCCAAGCTTCCCGGCCTCGGCGAATGGGGCCGTGTCCTCAACTGGAGGCAGATCCAGCTCGAGAAGCTGAAGAACGTGGAGGTGCTGACAGGCGTGCGGCTCGACGCGGACGGCGTGCGCGAGTACGGCGCCGAGATCGTCGTCTGCGCGACCGGCGCGCGCTGGGCAAACGACGGCCTGAACGCCGCGACGCACGCCCCCATCCCCGGAGCGAATGCGACCCTCCCGCACGTGCTCACTCCGGAGCAGATCATGCTCGACGGGAAGCGTCCGCCGGGAAACCGGGTCGTCGTCTACGACGGCGAGGGCTACTTCATGGCGGCGGGTCTCGCGGAGCTCCTCGCGCTCGAGGATTTCGACGCCGAGCTCGTGACGCTGAACGACCAGATCGCACCCGTCTGCGACGAGACGCTCGAGGGGCCACTGCTCCGCCAGCGGCTGCACGACGTCGGGGTCTGCATGCACCGGGGCGTCACGCTCGAGCGGATCGAGGCGACCGGGGTGGCGGGCTCGGACGAGTTCGGCGAGTCGTTCGCGCTCGAGGTCGACGCGATCGTTCTCGTCACGCAACGGCTCTCGAACGAGCAGCTCTATCTCGAGCTGAGGAGCAACCCTGCAGCGCTCGAGGCTCAGGGGATCGAGGCCGTTTATCGCGTCGGCGACTGCGTGTCGCCCCAGATCATCGCGGATGCGATCTTCGACGGTCATCGGTTGGCCCGCGAGATCGACAGCGAGAACCCCGCCGTCCCGCTCCCGTTCAAGCGGGAGCGATTGGTCATGTCGCATGCCCTGGACGCGGTCGGGCAGCAGGTTCCGGCTGCCTGCCTAGAGGCTTGATGTGAAATGACCGCACGTCTGGAGGGCCTGCACACGGCGGATCGCGGCCGCCTCGGCCACGCTCCTTGGTGCAGGCGACTCCCCAGCCGCACACCCATTCCACATCAAACCTCTAGATGCGACTCCTCCCGTCGGAGGAGGACCGGCTCCTCGTCTTCACCGCCGCCGAGTTCGCACGCCGGCGTCTCTCGAAGGGCGGC
>JBBQXH010000080.1:0-9359 GCA_038209835.1 Gaiellales bacterium
CCGTACCGGACACGACCCGCTATCCGATCGAGAAGATGACTGGGTACTCGACGGTATTGTTCTCGGTCTTCTGCTCGCCTGGAACCGGCTCGACCGTCGTCTTCAGCGTCACGACCTCGGCGAAGTCGTTGATCCCGTTGAACCCCGTGAACGTCGCGGTCTTCGTCTGGCCCGGATCGATGAGGTCGATCGTCTGGACCTGCTTGATCGGGTCGGGAAGCAGGATCGTCAGCGTCACCTTCACTTGGGTCTCCTGGAAGTCGCCGGAGTTGCGGACGATCACCTGGAAGCTCAGGTCGTCCGTGACGATGATCGTGTTCTCATTGTCGGGGGAGAGCGTCTCTCCGTTCGGCTGCCATTGCGTCGAGACGAGCTGATTCCCGTGCAGCCCGGTTGACGTGTCGCCGCTATCCGTCGTGCTGCCGGTGCCGCCCGAATTGATCCGGTTGACGATCTCGCTCAGAGAGCTCTGGGTCGCGAGATCGCCGTCGCCGAGGAACGGGGCTTCGGGGACGGCGACACCGGTGATGCCCTGCTGCTTCATGACCTCCTGAGAGCGCGCCTTGAACAGGTCCTCGTAGACGACATCGGCGGCGAGGAGTCGCTTCGCCTGCTCTGCGAGGAGTGTTCCAGCCTCGTCCTTGTCGCTAGCAGGCTGAACCTGCGCGAACGCTCCCTGCAGCCCCGTGAGGCCGCTCGCGCGAAGCTGCATCGCGTCGACGAGGCTTTGCTGCTCGTCGCTGAGGGGGCCGGGTGGCTGGAGGTCCTGGGCACGCTGCACTACCTGCTGCTGTTGCTTGGCGAGGCCGCCGAGCTTCGAGTCGATCTGGTCGAGCGTCACGCCTGGAGTGGTCAGGAGGGTGGTCAGGCTCTTGCCGACGCTCGCCGACTCCTGGGTCACGCCTGAGACGTCCTTCATGTAGCTCGCATAGGCGTCCTTCGCAGAGTTCCCACGACAGCTGTTGACCCAGAGGACGAGCACGACCGCGATGGCGATCGCAGCAACGATGAGAGCTGCCAGGCGCAAGAGCGGGGCGCCGCTCCCGCGCGTTCCGCCAGTGCCCTTCGGCCGGCGTGGCTCTTTCGGAGGCTTTGGCGGTTGCGAGCCTCCGCCTCCTCGCTTCGGTTGCTTCGGCTCGGGCGCCGACTTCTCGACGGTCGGCAGATCCTCGAAGAAATCGAAGTCGATGTCGGCGTCGGCGTCGGTCTTATCCCGATCGGCCACAGGTGAAGGTAGGAGCGAGTAGGTGGGTACGCCGAAGCATCCCCCAGAGTTCGCCGAGCATAGCAGCATCCCCTTCCCACGCATGCGAGTGGCAGGAGTTCGGCAGGCCGTGGCCAAGGTTCGCACGAACGATGTCTCGCGCCGCGGCCGCCACCAGCCCTCACGGGGATCTGATCCTCGGCCGCTATCGCGCCATTCGACCGCTCGGTAGCGGGGGCTCCGGATCCGTGTGGCTCGCCCGCGACGTCATCGACGATCGGGACGTCGCGCTGAAGGTCGTGCCGCGCGAGGGCAACGCCGGTGAACGGGCTGAACGCGAGGCCCAAGCAGTGGCCCAGCTCCGCGATCGTCGGTGCGTCCGGGCGTACCGTGTCGAGCGAGACGAGCGCCACGTATACGTCGCGTACGAGTACGTCGCCGGACAGACACTCCGCAAGTCGATCCGGGACGGTGCGCTCGACGACGCGGGCGCCGTCGAGACATCGGCGCAGGTGCTCGACGCCCTCTCCCACGCCCATCACAGAGGGATCATCCACCGTGACGTCAAGCCGGCGAACATCCTCCTCGAGGACGGCGACGACGTCTCGGCACGCTTGCTCGACTTCGGCCTCGCGCAGTTCGGCGAGGTCGACCCGTTGACGGCGACGGGCGATGTGCCGGGAACGCTGGCCTACATCTCGCCGGAGCGACTTGCCGGACGCCAGGCGTCGGGCGCCGCCGACGTCTGGGCCGTCGGTGTCATCCTCTGGGAGTCGCTCGCCGGCTTCCAGCCGTTCTTCACCGCGTCTCCAGTCGAGACGGCGCGGCTGATCGGGTCCGGAGCTCCGTCGCTGGCGAGCGAGCGGCCCGACCTCCCGAAGCGCCTGATCTCCGCCGTCGACCGCGCACTCGCCGTCGATCCGAGGCGGCGGCCCGATGCCCGCGTACTGGCAGCGGAGCTTCGCCGGAGTATCGCCGAGACGCGGAGCCGCAGAGCCAGAAGACCCGTCTCGTCGCGCCGCGTCGTTGCCGAACGCGCGGTCCATGCCGGGCTCGCCGGAGCAGTCACGGCGGCCGTCTGCCTCGCGCTCCCGTTTTTCCCGACCCCGGTGACCGTCGCGCTCGCCTCTCTCGCCGCGCTTCTAGCCCTCCTGGAGCCGCGAGCCGGGCTCGCCCTGGCGCTCGCTGCGCCGATCCTCCCGTTGGGGAACATCTCCCTCGGGCTCGCGCTCGCCTACGTCCCGGTCGCACTCGGATGGATGGCGATCTTCTGGCGCGACGCGAGGCATGGTCTGCTGTTTGCCACCGGGCCCGTCCTCTCGCTCTTCGGCGGGCTTGCGCTCGTCCCTCTGGTGGCCGAACGAGCCAGCGGGACGATTCGCAGAGCGCTGCAGGGAGGCGGGGCCGTGATCCTCTCCGCTCTCGTGGCGGGGTTTCGTGGACTGCCGCTTCCCTTCACGGGCGAGCAGCCGCCGCTCGGGCTCGGCATCGCCGGCAGCGAGAGCACGCGCGCGGTGGCCGGAGCCCTCTGGCGCGCGCTCGAGGCGCATCCGACGATTGCCATCGAGGCCGGAGTCTTCGCGGTCGCGTCGGCGCTGCTGCCCATCGCACGTCGCCATGGCCTCCCGGGCGTCGCCATCTACGACGCGTCCGTACTCGCCGCCTCGGTCGCCGGTCCGTCCCTTCTCGGAGCGGGAATGGTGGAGCCCGTCCCCCTCGTTCTCGGCTCGCTCGTGGTGTGTGCCGTCGCTGCCGCGCCGGCTCTCAGAGGGTCCTTGGTCGAGAGGAGACGGGCGGCTGCCTACAATGAAGCGCGCTGAGCGTGCTTCGCGGCATCGAGCACAGGATCGAATCCCTCTTCGAGGGAGTCTTTGGTCGTGCCTTTCGTTCGCACGTCCAGCCTGTCGAGATCGCGCGCAAGCTCGTCAAGGAGATGGACGACCACCGCTCGGTCTCCGTCTCCCGGATCTACGTCCCGAACGAGTACGCCCTCTATCTCTCGCCCCGCGACCGCGAGCAATTTCGCGGCTACGAGGCATCGCTCCTCGTCGAGCTCGCCGACTACCTGGGTGAGCACGTACGGCGTGAGGGCTACACCGTTCTGTCACCTCCTCACGTCCTGCTCGAGGAGGACGAGGATCTCGCGGTCGGCGAGTTCGGCATCGCGACAAGACTCGTGCAGACGCCCCAGCTGGCGGGGAAAACCGCGGCTGCGCCCGCCCCAATCGAGCCCATCGCCCCGATAGCGACACCTCCCGTCGAGCCGCTACCAGCCCCGGTGGCCGAGGCAGCAGCGGAGCCTGTCGAGGAACCCGATTCCGCAGAGGAGCCGCCGCCGCTTCCTCCCGTCGCCCCCGCCGTCGCGGCCGGGGGGACGCGGGTCTTCCAACCACCCCAGCAAGACCCGTCGGCTGCCGAGATGACGAGCGTCGTCCCCGTTCCCCCGCTCCCCCCGCCGACATCGCGCGCAGTCCTGATGAGTGGAGCGCACCGCTTCGAGATCACGGATGGCGTAACAGTCGTCGGGCGGACACGCGACTGCGACATCTCGCTTCCCGACGATGCGAGCATCTCGCGACGGCACGCTGAGATCAGGCCCGACGCCGGATCCTTCTGGATCTCTGACCTCGGTTCGACGAACGGGACCGAGGTGAACGGGAAACGCGTCTCGCGCCTCGAGCTCCATAGCGGCGACCGGATCTCGGTCGGCCAGACAACTCTCGTCTTTGAGCAGCTGACGTGACAGTGCGCTGCGCACGGCATCCGTCGCGGCCATGATCGAGCAGCTCCTGCTCCTCTTCCAGGCGCTCTTCATCGCCCTTCTCTTCCTCTTCATCCTGATGGTCGTCCGGAGCGGGCGACGCGATCTGCGACTCGCGCAGGAGAGCTTTGTTCTCGCCCCCGCGCAGGCGCAACGACTGGGCTACGCGACCGGACCGAAAGCCCGGCTCGTGATCGAGGCGAGCCCGTCGCTCGAGGCCGGTAAGGTGTTCGATGTCGGTGCCGGCGCGATCACGATCGGACGATCGGGCGAGAATGCCATACCGCTTCCTGACGACGACTTCGCGTCCGCGAAACACGCGCGCATCGAGCCGCAGCAGGACGGCGTCTGGATTGCCGACCTCGGCTCGACGAACGGGACCTACGTGAACGGCGAGGCAGTGGCGGGACGCGAGCAGCTGCACGAGGGCGACGTCGTCAGGATCGGAGACACCGAGCTGAGGGTGGCGCGGTGAAGCTCCGCGACTCCGCTGGCCTGTCCGATCCGGGCAAGGTACGCCGCCGCAACGAGGACTCGTACGTGTGCGAGCCGCCGCTGTTCGCCGTGGCCGACGGAATGGGCGGCGCTCAGGCCGGTGAGATCGCGTCACGCCTCGCTGCTGCGGCGCTCCGCGACTACCGAGGTGGGGACTCCCTCGACGCCGAGGGCCGTCTGCGGTCGATCATCCAGGAAGCCAACCGCAGGATCTACGCGCGCGCGGCCAACGACCCGCAGGTCTCGGGCATGGGCACAACCGTCACCGCCGCGCTCCTCGGAGACGAAGGCGTGGCGATCGGCCACGTCGGCGACTCGCGCGCCTACCGCGTACGCGACGGCGCCCTCGAGCAGCTGACGCAGGATCATTCGCTCGTGGCCGACCTCGTGCGCTCGGGGAGGCTGACACCGGAGCAGGCGGAGGTCCACCCGCAGCGATCGGTGATCACGCGCGCGCTCGGCACAGATGCTGCCGTGCAGGTCGACAGCTTGACGGTCGACGCCCGCCCGGACGACGTGTTCCTCATCTGCTCGGACGGCCTCTCGACGATGGTCGACGAGGCGACGGTGCTGAAGACGATCAAGAAACAGTCGAGCCTCGAAGCGGCCGCCCGCGCGCTGATCCAGGCGGCGAACAAGGGTGGCGGCGAGGACAACATCACCGTCGTCCTCTTCTCGGTCGAGGAGGGCGCCGGAGACCCGGCGGCAGTAGGTGCCGCAACCGGGGCACCCGTGAACGGCGGCGCCGGACCGGAGTCGTCTCCCACTCAGCCGAGCCCGCAGCGGCCTGTGTCCGGCTCCGTGCGATCGTCTCGCCGGGTCGGCCCTGCTCTCCTCATCGTCACCGTCGCTCTCCTCCTGTTCGCAGCGGTGGCCGCCGCAGCGCTCTGGGGCCTTTCCCGGGCGCATTTCGTCGGAGCCGGCACGAACGGCCGAGTCACCGTTTTCCAGGGTGTCCCGTGGAACCTCGTCGGGAGCGTCCACCTCTACCGCGAGGTGTACGTGTCGAATCTCCAAGACGTCCAGCTGACAGCCGAGGAACGCAAGAGCCTCTTCGACCACGACCTCGTCAGCGAGGCAGCGGCCAAAGCGAGGATCGCGCAGTACGAGCAGGAGGCTTTCCCGTAACGGCCCGCCTCGAATCGAAGCACGATGACGAGTGGTCGATGCGAGGAGGGCAATGAGCCTCCGCAACCGCGAGCTCGTGAACCTCCTGTTCGTCGGGGTCATCACCGGGATCGGGTTCGCGAGCGTGTACATGGCGCGGCAGACGACGGTCTCGGGCGCCTCGCTCTCCTACGCGGCGCTCTTCCTCGGCCTGTACCTCCTGGCCCACCTCATCACCCGGGTGGCTCTCCCCTCGGCGGACCCGTACCTCCTCCCGCTCGCCGCCCTCCTGACCGGCATCGGCCTCACCGAGATCTACCGGATCGATCCTGATCTCGCGCTTCGTCAGGGCATCTGGATCGTCGTCGGGCTCGCTCTGTACGCGGTGCTCGCGCTCGTCGTCCGCGACTACCGACGGCTCGACAGCGTGAAGTACATCCTGGGTGTCACCGCGATCATCCTGCTCCTCCTTCCGGCGCTTCCGTTCATCGGCCAGACGATCAACGGCGCCACCCTCTGGGTCAAGATCGGGCCGATCACGTTCCAGCCGGGCGAGATCGCCAAGGTGTTCCTCGTCATCTTCCTGGCCGGCTATCTCCGCGACAACCGCGAGATGCTCTCGGGCGGGCCCGGCCGCATGCCGTCGCTGAAGCACTTCGGCCCGCTCCTTCTCATCTGGGGCGGAGCCATGCTCGTCCTGTTCGTGTCGAACGACCTCGGCGGCGGCCTCCTCTTCTTCAGCGTGTTCCTCGCGATGCTCTACATCGCGACCGGGCGCTGGGCCTACGTCGCGATCGGTCTCGTGCTCTTCGCCATCGGCGCCTACGGCCTCTATCACGTCGTGCCTCACGTGCAGGACCGGGTAGAGATCTGGCTCCACCCCTGGAACGATCCGTACGGGAGCGGCTATCAGCTCGTCCAGTCGATCTACGCGATCTCGGGAGGCGGGCTCTTCGGGACGGGCCTCGGACAGGGCGTCCTGATCGCCTCCAGCGGAAGCCCGTACATCCCCTTCCTGCAGACCGATTTCATCTTCTCCGCGATCTCTCAGGAGCTCGGCCTCGCGGGCGCAGCCGCGGTCATCCTCCTCTACGTCCTCTTCGTCTATCGGGGCTTCAAGATCGCGACGCTCGCCGATGACGGGTTCTCGAAGCTGCTCGCAGCGGGTCTCACCGCGACCCTCGGACTTCAGGCCTTCATCATCCTCGGCGGGGTGACCGGACTGATCCCCCTTACCGGAATCACGCTCCCGTTCGTCTCATATGGAGGATCGAGCATTGTCGCGAACTTCCTGCTGCTCGGACTCCTGCTCGCCGTGTCGAATCGTGTCAACGCCAGAACGCTCAATCGATGAACCGCCCAGTCAGCCGCCTCTTCTCGTTCGTCGCGATCGGTCTCGTGGCCGTCGTCGGGATGGCGACCTACTGGCTGTGGCGCTCGCCCGACCTCGAGGCTCGCCAGGGAAACCCGAGCCTCGTCGTGCGGCAGCTCGTGATCGAGCGCGGGCTCATACGCGCTGCAGACGGCACGGTTCTCGCGCGAAACCGCAAGGAGAAACTCGGCGGGCAGACGGTCTACGTTCGCCGCTATCCGCCAGGTGGAGTCCTCGCCCAGACCGTTGGCTACTCGACCGTCTCACGCTCCCGCGCCGGGCTCGAGCGATCGATGAACGACTTCCTGACCGGATCGAACAGCAACCTCTCGACCGTCATCCAGCGCATCACCGACAAGGTCAAGGGCCTCACCCAGAAGGGCAACTCGCTCGTCCTCACCGTCGACATGAAGGCGCAGCGGGAGGCCGAGTCGCTCCTCTCGCAGGTGTGCGGCGCCGCGGTCGCGCTCGAGCCGGCTACCGGGCGCGTCCTCGTCATGGCCTCGTCGCCGACCTTCGACCAGAACCTCGTCGAGAACGACTTCGACGAGATCCTCTCCCAGCAGGGTCCCTGCAAGCCGGCGGCGCCGCTCTTGAACCGGGCCAGCGCCGGGCTCTTCATCCCCGGCTCGACGTTCAAGGTGATCACGGCGGCCGCTGCCATCGACTCCGGCCAGTTCACCCCCGAGAGCGAGTTCGACGACAAGGGCTTCTGCATCGTCTACGGGAAGAAGGTGTTCAACTTCGCCGACCAGGACGGGCCGGAGGTCTTCGGCCCGGTAACGCTCGCGCAGGCTCTGGAGCACTCCATCAACGCCATCTTCTGCGATATCGGCAAGGAGCTCGGGCCGAAGCTGGTGCTCGACTACGCGAAGCGGTTTGGCTTCTACGAAAAGCCTCCGCTCGAGACACCATCGGACGAGCGGGCGGCGAGCGGCCTCTACCGCAACGGCACGCTCTTCGACCCGGAGGATCCGAACGACGTCGATCCCGGCCGCCTCGCATTCGGGCAGGAGCGACTGCTCGCCACGCCGCTCCAGATGGCGATGGTCGCAGCGGGCGTTGCGAACGGGGGCAGCGTCATGAGCCCGTTCGTCATCGACAGGATCTTGAAGCCGGACGGCTCGATCCTGACGAAGACGGCGCCCGATCAGTTCAGCCAGGCGATCAGCCCGACGACCGCGGCCGACCTCACCGCCATGATGCAGCTCGTCGTGGAGTCGGGAACGGGGACAGCCGCCCAGATCCCGGGAATCCCGGTCGCGGGAAAGACAGGAACGGCCGAGACCGGACGCGTGGGCGCGAACGACGCCTGGTTCATCGGCTTTGCGCCGGCAGACGACCCGCAGGTGGCCGTGGCCGTCGCGCTCTCTGATCAGGCGGCAACGGGCGGCGCCGTCGCCGCCCCTATTGCAAGGGCGATCATGGAGACCCTGCTCCAGGAAGTCACGTAGCCTTTACCCCGGTATGGCGCGCGTTTCGGACACCCTGATCGACACGATCTTCGACGGTCGGTACCGCATCGTGCGGCGGCTCGGCGCGGGCGGGATGGCCAATGTGTACCTGGCCGAGGACGCTCAGCTCGGCCGACGAGTGGCGATCAAGATCCTGAACGAGCGCTTCACCGAGGACGAGAGCTTCGTCGAGCGGTTCCAGCGCGAAGCGAAGTCCGCAGCGAGCCTCTCGCATCCGAACATCGTCTCGATCTACGACCGCGGCGAGGCCAACGGGACGTACTACATCGCGATGGAGGTCGTCGAGGGGAAGAGCCTCAAGGAGCTCATCCGGACGAGCGGGCGGCTGCGTCCCGCCCAGGCGATCGCCTACACCCGCCAGATCCTCTCGGCGCTGCGGTTCGCACACCGCAACGGGATCGTCCATCGGGACATCAAGCCGCACAACATCCTGGTCGGCCCCGAGGAGCGGTTGAAGGTGACGGATTTCGGGATCGCACGCGCCGGCGCCTCGCAGATGACCGAGACCGGCTCGATCATGGGAACCGCGCAGTACCTCTCGCCCGAGCAGGCACGAGGCGCGCAGGTGACCGGCGCGTCCGACCTCTATTCGCTCGGCATCGTCCTCTACGAGATGCTGACCGGCGAGGTGCCGTTCACGGGCGACTCACCGGTCGAGATCGCGATGAAGCACTTGAACGAGACGCCCAAGCCGCCGTCCGCTCGAGCGCCGGGTATTCCCGCCGACCTCGACCGCGTCGTCGTCCGCGCGCTCGCGAAGAGCCCCGACGAGCGGTACGCGAGCGCCGAGGAGCTCGACTCGGACCTCGCGCGAATCGAGGCCGGCCTGCCGGTCGCCCAGGAGACGACGGACGCGGCGACGCAGGTGCTCGCGGGCGTGGGCGCCGCCGCCCCGACCCAGGTGCTGAGGCAACCGGAGACTCCCACCACTCGGCGACCGCCCCC
>JBBQXH010000081.1:0-9344 GCA_038209835.1 Gaiellales bacterium
GGTTCGATGCGGATGCTCGCGCCGTTGAGATGGGCTCTTCTAACTGCCCGGGGACGCGGCTCGGAACGAAACGGCCGCGTCCCCGAGGTAAGTGGTGGTACTAGGCGTTGATCAGCGGCTTGACCGCAGCCAGCACGGCCGCCATGTCGAGCGGCTGGTCGAACGCGTCCGGCGCCGGCATGTCCTTGTTCAGGAGCCGGACGACAGCGGCGTGCCGGGCCTCGATCTGCACGATCGAGCCAGCCGCGGCGAGGACGTCCGTCGACTCGATCGCAGGACCGGCCCCGTTGTAGGCGCTGACCCCGGTGTCCTCGAGCGTCTGGGCCAGCTTCAGGAAGCTCGCCTCGTCCGTCATCGGGAACGTGAACGTCGGCTCGGCGGCCGGCTCTCCACCGAGCTTAGTGATCGTGTCCGTCAGCGCCGCGACGTGCGCGGCCTCGTCCGAGCCGGCGAGCTTCGCGAACGCGGCGACGTCGGGGCTCAGGTCGAGCTTCTGGCCCTGCACGTAGAAGTCGGCCTCGAGATACTCGAGTGTCAGCGCGAAGTTCAGGATGTCGATGTCTCCACCGGTTTCCTGCGCAAGCGCCTTGCCCACGAACGGGCCGACCGCAGCGATTCCGGCGACGGCGCCCACCGCGAGCGCGGTCTTCATGAGGAATGAGCCGCGGCTCATCCCCTCGATCGTGACCTCGGCCAGCTCGCCGGCCGGGAGATTGGAAGTCGTCATGTTTGGGTTCATCCTTTCCCTGTTCGGCGTGGTTAGCTGACGATGAACGGCTGGACCTGCGGGAGCACCTCTTCCATCGAGGCGGGCTTCCCGAAGGCGCCGTCGGGCGTTGGAGACTGGCCTGTCAGCGTGTTGAGCGCCGCGGCATGCCTGGCTTCAACAGAGTGGATCGAGAGCGCGGCGGCCAGAACGTCCTTGTTCTTGATGTTCCCGGCCTGGCCGAGATACGCGGCTGCACCGAGGTTCTCCACAGTGGCGGCGAGCTTCAGGACGCTGTCCGCGCTGTCGAGCGGGAACTTCGTCTCGGGCTTGGCGGCCGCCGTTCCGCCGAGCTTCTCGACGGTCGCGGCCAACGCATCGACATGCTGCTGCTCGTGCTCGCCGATCACCTTGATCAGGTCGAGAGAGGCGCCGGTGAAGAGTCCGCTGTCGATGACCTTCTGGTAGAAGTCGGCCTCGAGGTACTCGAGGGTCAGCGCGTAGTTGACGATGTCAATGTCGCCGCCCGACGCAGCCCCGGCGTTCGCGCCCGTGTCCGCAGCGGCCGAGGTGGCTGCTGCGGCTGAGGTGGCTGCAGCGGTCGTCGAAGCGTCGTCGCTTCCTCCGCACGCTGCAAGGACGAGGCCGAACGCGCCGGCTGCGGCTACACCGCCCCCCATCAACTTCAGAAACTGCTTGCGCGAGGAAGGGTCGCGTGCGAGCTGCTCGAGCGCCCCCTTCTCTTCGGGATGGATCCTGTCAGGGGCAGGATCAGACATGTGCTGTACCTCCTTGTAGACGTGCTTGTGCCGGCCACCGAGCAGGGATTGGGCTCGCGTGCCTCACGTGGTTCGGCCGATCCGCCGAGGCGGTTCGGGAACCTCGCGCTGCACGATCCCTCTCGTGACGCTCGGAGCGCCTTTGGCTACACTTCGCGGCCGAAATGGCAGGGGAACGCGTACGACTCGAAGTAAAGGAGCGGGAGGACTGCGGAAGCAGCGTCTCTCGGAGGCTGCGCCGCGAGGGATTCGTTCCCGGCGTGCTCTACGGCTCGGGTGACCCTCAGCCGTTCTACGTGGGCGAGCGCGAGCTGCGCCGAGCACTCGGCGGAGAGCATGGGACGCACGCGATCCTGGACGTCGTGCTCGAGGGAAAGAAGCAGGAGCACCACGCCGTTCTCAAGGATTACCAGCTCGATCCCATCCGCTCGTCGCTGGTTCACGTCGACCTCCACGAGGTTCGCCTCGACCGTCCCATTCAGGCGCAGGTGACAGTCGAGCTCGTCGGAGAGTCAGCGGGAGCGAAGGTCGGCGGACTTCTGAGCCAGATTCTCCGCGAGCTGACCGTCGAGGCCCTGCCGATGGCCATCCCCGAGCGATTCGAGCTCGACATTTCGGCGCTCGAGATCGGGGACAGCGTTCGGGTCGCCGAGATCGAGGTACCGGCCGGAGCCACGATCGTCGACGATCAGGATGCGGTCGTCGCCTCCGTGACCGCACCTCGCCGCGTCGATCTGCCCGAGGACGAGGTCGAAGCGGTCGAGGGCGAGGAGGGCGAGGAGGGCGAGCAGGAGGCGGAGGCCGGCGACTCGGCCGAGGCCGAAGCCTCCGAGTAGGCTCGTGCGGCTCCTCCGTCGGCGCGAGCAGGTGCCGACACTCGATCTTCTCGTTGCTGGCCTTGGGAACCCCGGCCCCGAGTACGCGAGCACCCGCCACAACCTGGGCTTCATGGTCGTGGACGAGCTCGCCGTGCGACATGACGCCCGCTTCCGTTCGAAATTCTCGGCTCGTCTGACCGATCTTCGTCTCGATGGCAACCGCGTCGGTCTTCTCCAACCGCAGACCTACATGAACGAGTCCGGGCGGTCGGTCTCGGCGGCCGTGCGGTTCTTCAAGACCCCGCTCGACCGGCTCCTGGTCGTGCACGACGAGGTGGATCTCGAGGTCGGCCGCTTGCAGGTCAGGCTCGGCGGCGGATTGGCCGGGCACAACGGTTTACGCTCGGTCGCCCGCGAGCTCGGATCCGATGACTTCCTGCGGCTGCGGATCGGGATCGGACGGCCCGAGCGTGGCGACCGACGCCCGGTCGCTGACTTCGTCCTCTCGCGATTTCCCGAGGATGTGGACGTGGAAGCGATTGTGAAGCGGGGGGCCGATGCGGTCGAGTCGGTCGTCTGCGACGGGCTCGATGAAGCACAGCAGCGCTTCAACGACCGGAAGTGAGACGAACAGACACGAAGTTGGCACCGTTTGCGTGCCACCCGCGCGAAATCTGGCGATACGCTGACAGCGGGTGGTGGTTCGGGGTGGCCCCCGCCGAGAAGAAATAGCCGAGGGGAAGGGCGGCCGCGGGCGCGGGGCTACGATGAACGACGGCGGAACCCCGGTTCCGTCGCCAGTCATGGACCACCCGCCACTCGAGACACTCGCCCAGGAGCTCGCCGCGAGCGAGCGATTTCAGGCGTTCGCAGCGGCCTGGCCCGCCCGGGCGCGCGTGTCCGAGCCGTTGCTGCCGCTGGTGGCTTCGGCAGCCTGGCTTGCACGGCAGGCTGACGGCGGGATCGTTTTTCTGCTGCCGGAGGACGCCGACGCGCGCGATCTCGCTGACGCGGCCGGGTGGTTCGTCGGCCGGGATCGCGTCGGACTTCTCACATCTCGAGGGGTCTCCTACGAGAGTGGGCTTGTCCCGCCTCCTCACCTGGTCGGCGAGCGTGCTCGCTCTCTCGACGTTCTCGCTCAGGGAGGGCTTGTGTGTGCATCGGCCCTCGGGTTCGCTCAGGGCATCCCGAATGAGCGTGCGCGGCCGACGACGCTCCTAGCTCGTGTCGGCGAAGAGCCCGGAATCGAGCCCTTCGCCGAGGAGCTCGTGGAGGCCGGGTACGAGCGCGTCGACCGGGTCGAGGAGCGAGGTCAGTTCGCCGTTCGCGGCGGAATCGTCGATGTCTTCCGCTCGACCGGCCGCGAGCCGCTTCGCTTCGAGTTCTTTGCAGACGAAATCGAGTCGATCAGGGCGTTCTCGCCATTCACGCAACGGACGCTCCATCCCGTGGATGAGGCGGTGATCTACCCCGCGGCAGAACGGCGGGTCGACGCGGGCCGATTCGTCGACGAAGGCGATGCGATCGGGACACCTGCCGACCTCGTTCCTCCGCTGGCGCGCTGCGACCTCGTCTGGGAGATCGACGAAGTGCGATCGGTGTGGCGGGAGGAGCTGGCCGCCGAGATCGATCTGCCGGCCACTGCCGAACTGGATCCGCTTCCATCCGGACAGCCGTTCGCGTTCGAGGCGCAGCGACCGGCGGTCGCCGCCCGGGGTCTATCCGAGGCGGAGAACGAGCTCGCTGCGTTCGTTCGCGCGGGAAATCGCGTGATCGTCACGTTCTCGCACCGTGGTGAGGCCATGCGGATGATGTCGATGCTGAGGCGTATCGAGGCCGAGCTGGTCGAGCTGGGCGAGCCGCTTCCGTCCGATCCGACGCTTCTCTTCACCGTCGCCGGCGCCCGACGCGGATTCATCTCACGCGACCTCAGGCTGGCGCTCCTTCCGGACACGCAGGTGTTCCGAAAGCGTCCACCGCGCGCGGATGCGCGGCTCGGACGTGCGCTCCAGAGCTTTGCGGATCTCCGCATCGGGGACTTCGTCGTTCACGAGGATCACGGCGTCGGGAAACTGCTCGGATTCGAGACGAAGACCGTTGCGGGAGTCACACGCGACTACCTCTTCCTCGCGTTCAGGGGCGACGACCGGCTGTATGTTCCGCACGAGCAGATCGCCAAGGTCTCGCGCTACGTCGGAGCGGGGGCGACCGCACCCGCCCTGTCGAAGCTCGGCGGGAAGGCCTGGCAGAACATCAAGACGAGGGCGCGCGCCGGGGCGCGGGAGCTGGCCGGCGAGCTGCTCGCCCTCTACGCCCAGCGCCAGCGGGCGGAAGGCGTTGCGTTCGAGGTCGACGGCGACCTCGTCGAGGCGCTCGAGGCGAGCTTCCCGTACGAGGAGACGCCGGATCAGCGGCGCGCGATCGAGGCGGTCAAGGAGGATCTCGAGTCCCTCAGCCCAATGGATCGCCTGGTCTGCGGCGACGTCGGCTTCGGAAAGACCGAGGTCGCCATCCGGGCGGCGTTCGTGGTCGTTGCCGGCGGGAAGCAGGCGCTCATGCTCTCTCCGACGACCGTGCTGGCGCAGCAGCACTGGCAGACGTTCCGGGAGCGCTACCGGGATCTTCCCGTGAGCGTCGAGATGGTTTCTCGCTTCCGCAGGCCCGCCGAGGTCAAACGCGTCCTGAACGACTTCTCCGAGGGCAAGGTCGACGTGCTCGTCGGTACCCACCGGGTGCTCTCGCGTGATGTCATCCCGAAGGATCTCGGGCTCGTCGTCGTCGACGAGGAGCAGCGTTTCGGAGTGGCGCAGAAGGAGCTCCTCCGCCAGCTCCGCCTCGAGGTCGACGTCCTCTCGCTCTCGGCGACGCCCATCCCTCGAACCCTTCACATGTCGCTGGCGGGGCTTCGCGACATCACCGTGATAGAGACGCCTCCGCAGGGGCGACGTCCGATCCGCACCCACGTCGGCGAGTACGACGAGGAGCTTCTCCAGCTTGCGCTCGTCCGCGAGGCCGCGCGAGGAGGACAGGCGTTCTTCCTCCACAACCGCGTCGAGACGATCGAGGACGCCGCGGAGAAGCTTCGCCAGCTCTGCCCCGAGCTCCGCTTTCTCGTCGCCCACGGTCAGCTTCCCGAACGCGAGCTCGAGGACACGATGCTCTCGTTCATCCGAGGGGACGCCGACGTGCTCGTGTCGACGACGATCATCGAGTCCGGCCTCGACATCCCCCAGGCGAACACCCTCGTCGTCGAGCGGGCGGACGCGCTGGGTCTCTCCCAGCTCTACCAGATCCGCGGGCGCGTCGGCCGGAGCGACGTCGTGGCGCACGCCTACCTGTTCTATCCGGACGCCACGGAATTGTCCGCGGAAGCCCGGGCGCGGCTCGCGACGCTCGCCGACCATACGGAGCTGGGCGCCGGGTTCGCCATCGCGATGCGCGATCTCGAGATCCGCGGGGCCGGCGATCTGCTCGGGGCTGAGCAATCAGGGCATGTCGCGGCGATCGGCTTCGAGCTCTATGTCGAGCTCCTCGGCGAGGCCGTGGCAGAGCTTTCGGGTTCGCGCCGCGCTGTTGCCCGCCCGATCCGTGTCGACGCGCAGGTCGACGCCTACATCCCGGCCGCCTACATCGCCGCCGAGGCGGCAAAGATCGATCTGCATCGACGCATCGCACTCGCCGAGTCCGAGGACGAGCTTCGCGAGCTTCATGCCTCGACCGAGGATCGATTCGGTCCGGTTCCGGAGCCGGTGGAGAACCTCTTTGCGATTCAGGAGGCGAAGCTGAAGCTGGCGCGTGCGGGTGCGGACTATCTGGTCTTTCGCGGCGGAAAAGCGACGATCGGGCCGCTCGTGCTCGGCTCGGAAGAGCTCCGAGATCTCCGCCGGGTCGCCGGCACGGCCGTGTACACGAGTGCCAGGCGGGAGGTGGGATTGCGGGTCGACACCTTCCCTCGGGCCCTCGAATTGGTCGATGCTATACTCGCAACTGGGCTCGCTGCCTGACGTTCCTGCGCCTCCTCTCTATGTCGCTTCCTCGTTTCCTCGCTTTGCCTGTGCTCGCAGCCGCGCTCGCGGCCCTTGTCGCCGCAGGGTGCAGCGGTGGTGGCGGCAGCTCGGGTAGCGACACGAGCTCCGCGGCAGTTCCCGCCGACGCGATCGCCGTCGTCGACGGCACGCCGATCACGCGTGCGGAGTACGACCGCTTCTTCCGGCAGACCGAGCAGGCGTACAAGGCCCAGGGACGCGACCTCCCGAAGGCGGGGACGCCCGAGTACGAGCAACTGAAGAGCCAGGCGGTCGACTACCTCGTGCAGCGCGTGCTGCTCCAGAAACAGGCGACGGCGCTCGGAATCCAGGTGCCAGAGGCCACCGTTCAGAAGCGGCTGAAGGATCTCGTCGACCAGTACTTCGAGGGTGACCAGGCGAAGTACAAGGCGGAGATCAAGAAACAGGGCCTGACGGAAGACGACGTCGTCACTGACATCAAGGCCCAGCTCATCAACCAGAAGGTCTTCGATCAAGTCACCAAGGGTGTCACGGTCACGCCGGACGAGGTGAAGAAGTACTACGACGAGCACCCGAAGGACTTCACGACGCCTGATAGCCGCCAGGTCGCCCACATCCTCGTCAAGACGGAGAAGGAAGCGGACGACATCAAGGCGCAGCTCGACGCGGGCGCCGACTTCGCGGAGCTCGCGAAGAAGTACTCGACCGACACGGCCAGCGCCAAGGAGGGTGGGAAGCTCACGGACGAGAAGGGCAGCTTCGTGCCGGAGTTCGAGAAGGTCGCCTTCGCGCTCGAGACCGGCAAGTACTCAGACCCGACCAAGACGCAGTTCGGCTGGCACGTGATCAAGGCGCTCGAAGACACGACGCCCTCGAAGACGCAGTCGTTCGAGGACGTCAAGGGGCAGATCGAGCAGCAGCTGCTCCAGCAGAAGAAGAACGAGAAAATGAACGCCTGGGTCGATGACGTGAAGCAGAAGTACGCCGACCAGATCAGCTTTGCGGCCGGCTTCAAGCCTCTCGCCAACACCGGAACCACGTCCACGAGTCCGTAGGTGAGCGGCGGCGACGGCCTCGCTGCAGCCCTCCTCGAACTGCAGGCGCTGACCGAGCGTCTTCGGCGCGACTGCCCCTGGGATCGCGCGCAGACAGTCCGCACGATCGTCCCTCACAGCGTCGAGGAGGCCTACGAGGTCGCCGACGCGGCGTTCTCCGACGACACGGCCAAGCTTCTCGACGAGCTCGGCGACCTGCTCTTCCAGGTCTTCTTTCTCGCTCTTCTTCTCGAGGAGCGCGGCGAGGGCGATCTTGCGACGATCTCGACCCTGATCCACAAGAAGCTGGTGCGCCGCCATCCGCACGTCTTCGGTCAGGCCGGGATCGGATCTGCCGGTGAGGTCAAGCAGCGCTGGGAAGAGCTCAAGACCGAGCAGGAGGGCCGGTCGGGCATCTTCCACGACCTGCCGGAAGCGCTTCCCGCGTTGCTGTATGCGAAGAAGGTTCAGCGGCGCACTGCCACCACCGGCTTCGAATATGAGAGCGCCGTCCAGGCGCTCGGCGATCTCGAGGACGAGGTGCGAGAGCTGAGAGCCGAGGTCCGGGCGAGCGATCCAGCGCCCGAGACCGAGCCGGACAGCCGGCACGTCGAGGAGCTGGGCGACGTCCTGTTTGCCTGCGTCAACGTCGCACGGCGGCTCAACGTCGACCCCGAGCTCGCGCTGCGCCATTCCTCGAACCGCTTTGTCGCTCGGGTGGAGCGGGCGGAGGAGATCGCGGGCGACGAGGGGCGTGCGTTCGCCGAGCTCGAGCTTCTCGAGCAGGACGGCTATTTCGACAGAGCGAAGGAGGAGGAACGTCGATGACGAGCAGGATCGTCAGGGTGACAGCGCGCCAGATCCTCGATTCGCGGGGGAACCCGACGGTCGAGGTCGACGTCGAGCTCGAGTCGGGCGCGCTCGGGCGTGCGGCCGTTCCGTCAGGCGCCTCGACAGGCCAGTTCGAGGCTGTCGAGCTCCGCGACGCGGACCCGGGTGCTTACCTCGGGAAGGGAGTCACGAAGGCGGTCGCGAACGTCGTCGGCGAGATCGCGCCCGCACTCGAGGGTGCTGACGCGGCCGATCAGCGCGCCGTCGATCGCCTCCTGCTCGACCTCGACGGGACACCGAACAAGGGGCGGCTTGGCGCCAACGCGATTCTCGGCTGCTCGCTCGCAGCCGCCCAGGCCGCCGCCGTCAACGCCCGTCAGCCGCTGTGGCAATGGATCGGAGGCGATGCAGCGCATGTGCTCCCGGTGCCGCTCATGAACGTCGTGAACGGGGGAGCGCACGCCCAGAACTCGCTCGACGTGCAGGAGTTCATGGTCGTCCCGGTCGGGGCCGGCACCTTCTCGGAGGCGTTGCAGATCGGCACCGAGGTCTTCCACCACCTGAGAGCGCTCCTTCACAGCCGCGGTCTCGCGACCGCCGTCGGCGACGAAGGTGGCTTTGCCCCGGATCTCGAGGGCACCGAGCCGGCCATCGAGGCGATCCTCGAGGCCGCCGAGCGTGCCGGGCACTCGGGCCGCGTCGCGATCGCCCTCGATGTCGCTGCTACCGAGCTCTGGCGGGACGGCACCTACCACCTCGAGGGCGAGCGGCGATCGCTCTCGACCTCCGAGCTGATCGACCTCTACGAAGGCCTGTGCGACCGATACCCGATCGTCTCGATCGAGGATCCGCTCTCCGAAGACGAGTGGGACGCGTGGTGCGAGCTGACCGCCAGGATCGGCGACAGGGTGCAGCTCGTCGGAGATGATCTCTTCGTCACGAACGTCGAGCGTCTCGAACGCGGCATCGAGCTAGGCGTCGCGAACGCGATCCTCGTGAAGGTGAACCAGATCGGCACTCTTTCGGAGACGCTCGATGCGATCGCGCTCGCCCGCACGAACGGCTACGCGGCGATCATCTCGCACCGCTCGGGCGAGACGGAAGACACGACGATCGCCGACCTCGCGGTCGCCGCGAATGCTGGACAGATCAAGACCGGAGCCCCATCC
>JBBQXH010000082.1:0-9324 GCA_038209835.1 Gaiellales bacterium
CTCCATCCAGGCGGCCGTGCTCTCGAGCAGCCAGCTGTCCTGGAGGAAGTTGTAGGCGAACTGAACGGCGTGGAAGAACTCGTGCGCGGCCGTCACCTCCAGCGCGGCAACCCCGTTTGCAGCCGCCCCCGGAAACTCGCTCGGGAGGTAGTCGTTGTCGAGGACGCAGTAGGCGAAAACGTCGAGGTTCGTGGTCGTCGGGTCGAACGCCGTCGGATCGTCCGTCGTGCAGTAGCCGTAGAGACCCGCTGGGAGATCGATGACGTAGAGGTCGATCAACCCGCTCGTGTTCAGCGGGTTGGGTGAAGTCGAATCGGCCTTCGGCGGCCGGTAGCCGAGCTGGCCGATCTCCGTCGACCAGACGGTGTCCATCGTGGCGAACACGTTGTCGATGAAGGGCTCCGTCGCGGAGTCTCTCGACGCCGTCACCCAGTTCACGCAGTAATGCGTGGTGCAGCGGTAGAGATAGTTGTCGGACGCGACGACCGCCGGGTCGTAGTGCCCGCCGAGCTCGTCAGGGTTCTGGTGGTCATCCGGGCGGGACAGGATCGCGCGCGCGGCCCGCTGTTCCGCCGACGTGAGATTGGGGTATTGGGAGACGAGATCGCGCAGCACACCGGTCGCTTCGAACCCGTCGACACGTGCGATGCGTCCGAAACGTGCGCGGACGGCACCGGCGTTGAAGATCGAGCGTGCCCGCTGGAGCGTGTACTCGGCACGGGTCAGAGTTCCGCGCTCGAGCGCAGCAGAGAGCCCATCGGAGGCAGCCGACGCCCCGGCAGGAACGCAGAGAAGAGCGACAACCGCCAGAGCGACGACCAGACGTCGCTGGAAGGACGTCAAGGGGTCGCCGCCTGCACCGCCACATCTTGGAGACAGAGAAGGGGCGATGTCAACGGAGGTCTCGCGGCCCCTTCGGATGGACTAGCCGAAGCCGAGGATGAACTTGGCGTCGTCGGACATCTTGTCCGGCGACCACACCGGGCTCCAGACGAGTTCCGCTTCGACCTCCTCGACGCCAGGCATCGCCTGAACGGTCTCGGTGATCTGCTGCGCGATGAGAGGTCCAACCGGGCAGCCCATCGAGGTCAGGCTGTAGGTCACGTGCACCTTCGAGCCTTCGACTTCCGCGTCGTACAGAAGGCCGAGCTCGACGATGTCCATGCCGAGCTCGGGATCCTCGACGACGCGTAGTGCATCGAACACTTCTTCGCGGGTTGCCATGACCCCAGTCTACCCGCGCACCTCGAATTACCCGAGCAGCCTGATCTCCTCGCGGCGCTCACGGGCGAAGAAGTGCGTGCCGTCCACGAAACGCACCCAGTTGCACCTGGTGCACATGACGAGCGACTGCGTCCGGGCGCTGTCAGCGAGGTAGCGAACGCCGCGGAGAAGATCGCCCGTCGAGACGCCGGTCGCAGCCACGATCACGTCGCTCGGCGCGAGCTCCTCGATCGTGAACACCTTGTCCATGTCCTCGAACCCGTACTCACGCGCCTGCGCGATCTCGCTGCGCGACACCGGCCAGAACTGCGCCTGGAGCTCGCCGCCGAGACAGCGCAGCGCAGCGGCGGCGATCGCCGCCTGGCGGGCGCCACCGATCCCGATCGCGAGATGGTCGTTGGTCCCTCGGACCGCAGCAGTGATCGACGACGTCACGTCGCCGTCCTGAATCAGCTTGATGCGTGCCCCGGAGAGCCGCAGCTCCTCCACGAGATCGTGATGGCGTGGGCGGTCGAGGACGATCGCCGTCACGTCGTTCGGATTGCGCCCGAGGGCCTCGGCGATCGCCGTCACGTTGGCGCCGACCGGCTGCGAGAGGTCGATCCGCCCCCGTGCAACGGGCCCGACCGCCATCTTCCGCATGTACATCTGCGGCAGCCGCGGGAGCGTCCCGGGATCGCCGACGGCGATCATCGCCATCGCCCCGTAGCCGCCTCGCGCGACGACGGACGGCCCCTCGAGGGGGTCGACGGCCAGATCAATGGGCTGGCCTCCGCGACCGACGACCGCGTCGACCGCGAGCCCGTCCCCCTCCTCCCCACTTCCGATGACCACGCGCCCCTCGATCGGCATCAGGTCGAGCGCGGCGCGCATCCCGGAGACGGCCGCCTCGGCCGCCCCGTCGACGTCACCGCGGCCGAGCCAGCGACCGCTCGCCAGCGCGGCGCGCTCGGTGACGGCGGCGAACGCCTCACACTGGCACACCTTGCCGTTTCCCGTCGTCCGCACGTCGCCTCCGAGTCTATCGCCATCACCGTCCGAAGCCGTAGGTATCCTCATCAGGAGATGACGCTGGAAACGCCTGGTTTCCAGGCATATTGTGGAGACGACAGTCCGAGGTTCGTCAACGAGGCGGAGCTCGAGTGCGCGAAGATCCTCGACTACTACGGCGTCCCGTGGGAGTACGAGCCGCGCACCTTCGTGCTCGAGACCGACGAAGACGGGCGCGTCCTCGAAGCGATCACCCCGGACTTCTACCTCCCGGAGCAGGATCTCTACGTCGAGCTCACCGTGATGAAACAGTCTCTCGTGACGCGCAAGAACCGCAAGCTTCGGAAGCTCCGCGAGCGCTACCCGGAGGTCAGGGTCAAGCTCTTCTACCGGCGCGACTTCGAGCGCCTGGCTCAGAAATACGGCCTGAGCGACCACACCTCGTAGCCGACCGGCGGGTCGGTGAGATCTACCTCGCGCGCAGCGACCTCCGAACCAGGGTCGGCGAGCTCGGAGCCCAGATCGCGTCCGACTATGCCGACGCAGACCTCGTGCTCGTCTCGGTTCTCCGCGGCGCATTCATCTTCGTCGCCGACCTGTCCCGTGCCGTCCCGATCCCGCACGCGCTCGAGTTCGTCGCGCTCGCCGGCTATGGCGGAAGGCTCGGCGGCCGTTCGACGATCCGGCTGATCAAGGATCTCGACCTCCCCATCGCGGGCCGTGACGTCCTGATCGCCGAAGACGTCGTCGACACCGGCCTGACCCTCAACTACCTCGTACGCACCCTTCAGCTCCGGCAACCGCGCGACATCGCCGTCTGCACGCTGCTCGATCGCCCGTACCGCCGCCTCGTCGACGACCTCCCGATCCGCTACGTCGGGTTCACCGTGCCGGATGAGTTCTTCGTCGGCTACGGCTTCGACCTCGACCAGCGCTACCGGGGCCTCCCCGACCTGCGCATCGTGCACCTCGACGATGCGGCCTGAGAACGAACGATCTAGATTCGCTCGGGATCGCGGTCGGCAGCTGCCGCCGAGCCCTCGACCTCGCCGGAACGCGCAGGCGGGGCCGCCGGGTCGAGCGCCTTGATCGCCGCCGCCGCCTCTCGGCGGAGGGGCCCGACCAGCTCGCGATAGTCGTCGTCTGAGATCTTGCCGGTGCGGTGGTCGAACTCGAGCTCCTTGAGGGAGGCCAGCGCACGGTCGCGCTCCTCGAGCAGCTCGAGCCGGCGCAACTCCGCCGCGTCCGAGTCCCGAATCGGCTCCTCGCGGGTGCCGGCCGAGCGCAGGAACGGACGCGCTACGAACAGCACGGCAACGGCTGCAAGGGCGGCGGCGATGATCAGCGCTGCGACGGTCACGCCCGCGCGAGCGCGAAGCGCTTCGCGAGGCGACGCTGCTCGCGTGCGTCGGGCCACATCGTGACAAGAGCGCCGAGCAGGAAGATGAGCCCGCTAATCCAGATCAGGTTGACGAGCGGGTTCACGAGAACCTTGAGCCACACGGATCCGTCGGCGTTGAAGCGATCGGCGATGACGAAGAGGTCCTGGGCCCGCAGCCAGTCGGTCCGGATCCCCACTTCGTTCGAGACCTCTCTGCTCCCCTCCAGGTACCTGTTCTTTCCTGCGGCAAGCGTTCCCAACGGCTTGTCGCCGCGCGAGACGGCGAGCCTCGCCCGCAGCTCGGTGCGGTTCGCGACCCGGTCCTGGGTCGAGCCGAGGTAGCGCAGCGTGTAGCCGCCGACCTCCATCGTCTGGCCCGGCTCGAGCTTGCGGATCGAGGTTGTCCCGTACACGCCGATCCCCACCGCCCCGACGAGGAGGAGCGCGATCGACGCGTGCACGATGTAGCCGCCGTAACGACGGCGGTTGCGGCCGACGAGAGACGTGAACGCTCCGACCCACGTCGCCTCGCCGAGGCTCTTGCGCGCGCGAGTCCCACGCACGAACTCGAGCACCACAGCCGCGATCACGAAGGCGGCGAAGGTGTAGCCGACCATTCCGAGCAGGCTGGAGCCCGCCCCGGCAGCGAGCAGCACGCCGCCCGTGACCACGGCGACTCCCGCAGGCCACGCCACGCTCGCGCCGAGCTGTCTGAGGGACGCGCGTCGCCACGCCACGAGCGGGCCGATGCCCATGAGGACCACGAGCGGCAGCCCGAAGACGACGCCGAAGAAGTTGTAGTAGGGCGCACCGACGGTCGACGCGACACCACGGACGGCCTCGGAGACCATCGGGTAGGCGACGCCCCAGAGGACCGTCAACGCGAACGCCACGAGGAAGAGGTTGTTGTAGAGGAACGCGGCCTCGCGCGAGACGAGCGACTCCATCTTCGTCCGCGAGCGCAGGATCGGCAGACGCCACATGATCATCGCGATCGAGAACACTGCGATCACGCAGAGGAAGCCGAGAAACCACGCCCCGATGGGCGACTGGGAGAAGCTGTGGATCGAGTTGATGACGCCGCTGCGCGTCAAGAACGTCCCGAAGATCGAGAGGCCGAAGGCGAGCGCGACAAGGACGACGTTCCAGACCCGCAGCATGTTCTTCTTCTCCTGCACCATCACCGAGTGCAGGAACGCCGTCGCCACGAGCCATGGCATCAGCGCCGCGTTCTCGACCGGGTCCCACGCGTACCAACCGCCCCAGCCGACCTCCTCGTAGGCCCACTTCGAGCCAAGCAGGATGCCGAAGCCGAGGAACATCCACGACGCGAGCGTCCACCGGCGCGTCGCGAAGATCCACCGTTCGTCGGTCCGCTTCGAGGCGAGCGCTGCCATCGCGAACGCGAACGGAATGGTCAGGCCGACGTACCCGAGGTAGAGCATCGGCGGGTGGATCATCATGTACGGGTTCTGGAGGCTCGGGTTCAGCCCGGCGCCGTCGATCGGTGCAGCCTGGGTCTCGAACGGGCTCGAGACGAAGACGAGCACGATGACGAAATAGCCGGCGACGGCGGCGAGGATCGGCACAGTCCATGGGAGGACTTCGGCCACGAGACGCCGGTTCAGGAGAACGGCGACCGAGCCCATCCCGGTGAGAATGGTGACCCAGAAGAGCAGGGATCCCTCCTGCCCGCTCCAAAGTGCTGTGAACGCGTAGCGCGCCGGAAGATCCCGGCTCGAGTGCTCCGCGACGTAGGCGAACGACAGATCGTCGGTCAGGAACGCGGCGAGGAGAACGCCGCCCGCTGCCAGGCACGCGACGAACGCGGCCACGAGGGCGTTCCGGGCGGAGTCGCCGAGCCGCCTGCGCCCGCTAAGCGAGGCGTAGCCGCCTGCCAGGACGGCGTAGAGGACGAGGCCGAGAGCGAGGACTAGGGCAGCGCGGCCGAGCCCCGGCACGTCAGCTGCTCGAGGTCTTCTTCGGCGCGTACTTCGACGGGCATTTCGTCACGAGCGAATCGGGCTTGCCGACGAAGGTTCCGTTCTCGAGCGCTCCCTGGAGGAAGACGTGCCGGCCGCCTCGGAAGAGATCGGGCACGGAACCCTTGTACACGACGGGCACCGTCTGCTTCCCGTCGAAATCCTTCAACCGGAAGCGCAGGCCGGAACCGCGCGCGTCTCCTGTGACCGGGCCGATGACGATGCCGGCGAGCTGCACGCCCTTTCCGGCGTAGTCGCCGGCGACGATCTGGCTGGGGCGCAACGATTCGGTCGCGCCGCCCGCGAAGCTCGTGTAGAGGAGGAAGACCGCGAGGACTGCGGCGACCGAGAGGGCGACCATCAGCCGCACCGGAACGCGCCTGTGTGTCACGCTTCGATTGTAGCTCTGCTGCCTCTCACAGGCGCCGCTTAGGTTGTCTTCGTCGCCTTCCGATCGGGAACGACGTAGCCGTGGTCCCGGCACAGGCTCCCAGGATCGTCCTCGGTCAGCGCGTCGCAGTACCCCTTCCCGTACGCGGCCCGCATGAGCGCGGCAACGACGTCGATGTTCCACTCGTCGACCTCGGCTGCCTCGGCCCAGAGGTCGGCGAGCCGGAGGTCGATATCCAGCTCGAGCAACTCGATTCGGGACGGTCGACGCGACATGGGTAGAACGTAGCGCGGGGATCGGACGGACCCTCGCCGGCACCCCGGCGCCGTATATCGTCGCCCCGAGAGATGGGAATCGTCCGCGTCGGGCCGGCCCGTCTCCCGAGCAGGGAGTCTCCGTCGGCTGCCGTCGAGCTCCTCGTCGAGCGAGAGTACCGGGCCTGCGAGCTCGACTTCGAGGGAGGCTTCTGGATGGACAAGCCGTTCGCAGCGGGCCTCGGCGAAGTCGCGCGCGAGCACGACGTCGCTCTCTCGGTTCACGCGCCGCTCGCGGCGTTCCTGGGCCATCTCGACCGCGGCGCGAAGTACAAGCGGGCGATGGGCATGCTCGACCACACTGCGGGAATCGCCGGAGCCTGCGGTGCGGAGCTCGTCGTCATTCATCCAGGGTTCCTGCTCGGTCGTGAGCGGGAGACGGCGCTCGACGACGTCGTCACGCAACTTGGCGAGCTACGCGCGCGACTCGAGGCGAAGGGTCGCACGGTGCCCTTCGGCGTCGAGGTCATGGGCCGCGTCCGGGATCTCGGGAGCGCCGACGACGTGCTCGAAATCGCCTCCCGGCTCGAATGGATTCGTCCGGTGATCGACTTCGCACACCTCCACGCGGTCAGCGACGGCGCCTACGTGGAGACCTCCGCCTTTGCCGACGTCCTCGAACGAGCGGACTCGGTTCTCGCCCCGGACGCTCCCTTCCACATCCATTTCTCCGACATCGCCTACGCGAACCGCTACGAGACGAAGCACCTTCCCTACGGGGAGGGAACGCTCCGCGCCGAGCCGCTGCGCGACGCGCTGGTGGGATTCGAGCGTCCCGCGACGATCATCAGCGAGTCACCCGACGAGGGGTCGAGCCAGACGATTCGCGCGATCTTCACGCGCGGATCGGCTGGCTAGCCAGAGCGGACGCGGAGTGAGGCGGGACGCCAGAACCCCGGCGCAACGTGGCATGATCTCGCAGGTGACCAGCAGACCCGCCGCGGCGCAGCACCTGCGCGACCTCGAGCGGCTGCGCTGCGTCCGCGACCGGATCGACCGGGAGTACGCGCAGCCGCTGGACGTCGAGGCGCTCGCCCGCGGCGCGCAGCGCATCCAGGCGCGGGGCTGAGCCGTCCGGAGGAGGTTCGTCGCAATGGCAGAGAGGAAACCTACGAAGAAGGCCGTGCAGAAGTCCGAAAAGAGCACCACCGCGATCAACGAGAAGTCCAAGGGATTCACGGACGAGGAACGAGCCGCGATGAAGGCTCGTGCCCAAGAGCTGAAAGCGGAAGCGCGAGCGAACAAGAACAAGGCGGACGGGGAACGCGACGTGCTCGCGGCGATCGCCGCGATGCAGGAACCGGATCGCGGCATGGCCAAACGACTTCATGCGATCATCAAAGCCAGTGCGCCAAGCCTCTCGCCGAAAACCTGGTACGGGATGCCCGCATATGCCAAGGACGACAAGGTCGTCTGCTTCTTCCAAAGCGCGCAGAAATTCAAGACGAGATACGCGACGCTCGGCTTCAGCGACGCGGCAAACCTCGACAAAGGCGCCCTGTGGCCGGTCGTCTTCGCGCTGAAGGAGTTGACCGCCGCCGAAGAGGCAAAGATCGGCGCGCTCCTGAAGAAGGCCGTGAGCTGAGGACTGCAGCTGCGCTCAGCCGTCCGGCGATCGCAGCCATGACCTGTAGGCGTCTATCTAGAATCGGCTGAGCCATGCCGGACGTTCCCGAACCGCCACCGATCGCTGCGAAGGACCGCACGAAGCGCGCAGAGCCGAGCCCGCGGGTGCGCAAGGCTCGCCTCGGAACGCTGCAGACGCTCGGCTGGATCGGGATCTTCGGTGTCGGCGCCGCGGTCGGGGCGATCCTCGGATCGTTCGACGTCCGCGGCTGGATCATCGGGATCGCGGTCTCCGGCGCGACCGTCCTCCTCGGGTTCGCGCTGCACCGCTCCACTCGCCTCTAGGGCTGAGCGGCCGGCTCGGCCGGCCGCGACCCCGTCTTCAGCGGTGGCGAAGCCGCCGCGTATCGGTCTAGATGGTTGATTCCACGGTGATCGGGGTGTTCAAGGGTTTTGGAGCAGAGAGGCCGAAGTCGGCGGTGTCTGAAGTACCGTCGACCAGGAGGCCACGATGCGCGCCGACCTCGACACTCTCTGCGTTGTCGTTTATTGCACGGCTGACGATCTCCTGCCCGAGCGTGTGGTGAACCCGAGACGGCAGGTCTCTGACGCGGAGGTGGTGACGCTCTGCGTGGCGCAGGTGTTGATGGGGATTCCGTCTGACCGGCGGTTTCTCGCGGTCGCGCAGAGACGGTTGTCGCATTTGTTTCCGCGGCTGCCGGGCCAGTCGGGTCTGCATAAGCGCCGGCGCAGGCTTGCCAGCACGATCGAGTGGCTCGTTGGTGTGTTCGCAAGCCAGAGCCCGGGCTTCGAGGACGATCTGCTGCTGCTTGACTCGACGCCGGTGGAGTGCGGCCGGTCTGTGGAGACCACGCGGCGCTCCCAGCTCGCCGATTTCTGCGGCTACGGCTATTCGGCCAGCCATTCGCGTTTCTTCTGGGGGATGCGCCTGCACCTGGTCTGCGCCCCGGACGGCACGCCGAGAGCCGCGAGCCTGTGCGCCGCAGACCGCCCGGAGCGAGAGGTCGCGCTCACCCTGCTCACACGCGCGCTCAGAGGTGGCGAGCAGGTCGTCTGCGACAAGGGCTACGCCGGACGCGAGTTCGCGCTCGCGGTCGAGCGTCTGCACGCCATCGTAGCCAGACCCGCGAGATCCGACGAGCCCGCAAACGGGCTCAACCTGTCCACCATCCGCCAGCGCATCGAGTCGGTCTTCTGGACCTGCAAAGACCTGCTCAGCCTCGAACGCCACGGCGCTCGCACCATCGAAAACCTCACTGCCCGAGTCGCGACCCGCCTGCTCGCGCTCGCCGCCTGCATCACCCTCAACCACCAACTCGGCCGACCCAGCCGATCCCTCGTCGCCTACGTCGCGTAAACCCGTGGAATCAACCATCTAGACGAGTTGAACATCGACCCGTCGGTCGGCTCGAAGGGCGATGCCTACGACAACGCCATGGCCGAGGCCTGGGTCGC
>JBBQXH010000083.1:0-9323 GCA_038209835.1 Gaiellales bacterium
GTCCACGTTCATCGCGGTGACGTCGTTCGGGGCGAACGCCGTCTGCAAAGGGCAAGGCTACTCCTACCGAATCGATACGCCCCAGGCGCTCTCCTTCGTCAACGAAGTGATCGCAATCTACGGGCCGTGATCGGTCTCTAGCTACCCGGATCCTGCGGTAGAGGGCTGAGGAGCGGTTGGCCTCGGATTTCTGTCGTGTGGGTGGTCGGGATCGCGGCGAGAGGGCGAGACGGCGGTGTCAGCGCGGCGTCGAGGGCTTGTAGTGCGGTTTGAGTGATGGCTGCGCCCGCGGGCGTCACGATCGGTTTGGGTTACGGGCGCCAGAGAGGCGTTCAGGCGGGCGCGCGTGCGAGGGCGCGGATGCGGTGCAGCGTTTCGACGAAGTCGTTGAGGAGTGGGTAGCCGGCCGAGAGGCGTAAGACGAGCCGGCGTCCGGAGCGGCCGACCGTGCCGGCGACCGCGATGAAGCGGAAGCGCAGGCGCTTCGCGTAGCTGGCGCGCTCGTTCTCGGGCAGGGCGAGCAGTTTCAGCCAGGCGAGCAGGTTGAAGGCGAGTAGCGTGCAGAGCAGGTAGGCCCAGTTGGCGTGGAGGCTTTGGCATGGCAGGTTGTCGAGGCCGAGCCCGAGCTTGGCCTCCTTGATCTGGTTTTCGAGGTTCGCCTTCGCGCGGTGCCAGCGCTCGAGCTCGTCGGCGGAGCGTTCCCGGTTGTTTGTGGCCAGCGCCCAGTAGTGCCACTCGCGGCCCTCGAGGGTGAGCTGCTCGCCGGCCTCGACGGGGTCGCGGCGCACGACGAAGCGGCGTTGCTGCTTCCATGTCTTCGGCCGCCAGCTGAAGCTCGCGACCTGGCTGCCGTCGCGGTAGCAGGACGGCTGCCAGTCGCCCTCGGCGATCTCGCCGATCCGTGTGCGAACCGAGGCGATCAGCGGCGCGCCGACGGCGTAGCTGATCTGTCGGCGTTCCAAGGCGGCGAGGAAGTCTTGGCCCCAGAAGCCCTCGTCGGCGCGCAGATACAGCCGGGCCGAGGCGGGCAGCCGGCGTCGGCACTCGTCCAGGAAGCGGATCGCGCCGGTCGAGGCGGCGGCATGGCCGTTCCTGAGCTTCGCGTGCAGCCACTCGCCCGTCTCGCCGACAAAGCAGAGCAACGGGTGCCAGCAGACCTTGCCCTTGTAGGTGCCGCGCGTCCCCTGCCTGGAGCCGGCCGGACCGTGATGCTCGATGTAGGTCGCGTCGAGATCGAGCGTCACCACCTCGCGATCGAGCAGCGGATGCACACGCGCGAACAACTCCTCGAGTGCCCGATCGAGTTGACCGATATGACCGAGGCTGAAACGGCGCAAAAAGCGGCCGAGCGTCGTCGCCTCCGGAAGCCCATGACCGCGCAAGAGCTCCTGCGCCGAATCGCCGCGCAAGACCGCGACGTCATCGAGGCACTCGCCGCCAGCGATCAACATCTCGCACAAGCCGAGGATCGCCTGCGCCGGCGAATAGCCGCGGCTGCGCTTCTTCACCGTCACACGGTCGAGCAACTCGCCAACGCCGAGCCGGCCAACCAGCTCGCGAACGAGCACCAGCCCCGCATGCGGTGTCAGCTGCTGCGTCGAGGCCACGACCCGGACCAGCGCCGACCGCCCTGTTACCTTCACCCTCAAGAGCGCCTCCCTGTCGCTCGCCCGGATGCCTCGCAACACCCATCGTGAGCGGCAAGGAGGACGTCCCTACACGCACTACTCGCCCGCTACCGCAGGATCCGGGTAGCTAGTTGTCGGTGCCGTCTGAGGGGGTCGGCGGCCTCGGCCCCTCGGGGTCTCCCGTGGGATTCCCGTTCCAGATCGGCACCCTGCGCTCGAGGACGCCACCCGCTGAATCCCGCGCGATGCCCATGGCCACCTGTGGCCCGCGCCCTGCGCATTGTGAAGAACCGCAGGGCCAGGCCGCCCAGTAGAGCTGGCTTAAGAAAAGGATGGGTGAAACGCCTCATGACGCGCGACCTCTCCACACGTAACCTGTTGCCACTACCAGACGACGGAGGTGGCGAGATGCCGAGGGTCTCAAGGAATAGCGCGGCGCAAGGCGGCGACTTTGGCCCGGTGGTGGATCGGTCAGATCAGCTGGAGGGCTACACGGTGAACTTTCTTTCGTTCCGCGAGGACATCGACGCGACACCCTTGATGAAGGGGCTTCCGGACGACCGCTGCCAGTGCCCGCATTGGGGCTACGTCGTTGACGGCAGGATGACCTTTCGCTACGCCGATCGCGAAGAGGTATTCGAGGCCGGCGACGCGTTCTACACACCCCCGGGCCACGTCCCGGTGAAGCACGAGCCTGGCACCGAGGTCGTGATGTTCAGCCCCGCGGAGGAGCTGAGCAAAACCGAGGCGGTCATGATGAAGAACATGCAGGCAATGCAGACCGGCTGAACGGCTCAGGCCGGTCGGGCGACTACGCCGAGGCTGCCGATCGCGGGCGCGAGCTGATCGAAGCCCATCCTGAGTACCCGGGGCTGATCTACAACCTGGCGTGCTGTGAGAGCCTCGCGGGGCGGACGGCGGATGCGATCGAGCACCTCCGGCTCGCGATCGAAGGCTCGGAGCAGTCACGCTCGCTTGCTGCTGGTGACTCCGACTTCGATCCAATCCGCGACGAGCCCGCGTTCAAGGAACTTCTCGGTCGTTAGAGCAAGCCCTCGCGGGTGACAAAAGTCCTCGGATTCCTCCACCGCATCTGCGCACGCGCCCCAGGCGCCGCCTCCGAGCCGTGCGCAGGATGGCCGTTGGTCAGGGCGCCCCGCGCCGCCCGGGAGCCAGCGCGTTGGATCACCCGATGTTTCTTTAGGCGGGCTGGGCGCGTGCCTGCGGGTGCGCCGACGAGGAATTGAACCGCCCCAGAAGATAGGTGCTCAGAACGGGCACGAACATCCCGGCCGCAAACAAGTCCGGGTGCCCGTGCCGTTTGTCAAAAGCGATCTCGGCCCACCAGTCAAACCACACGTAGATGTTGACCAGCGGGACGAGCACCAAGACCCAAGAGAACAGGGAGCAATCGGCGGCTCGGGGCACGATCAGCGTGTTCAGGATCGGTACCCAGCCCAGCCAGCTTGGCAGGCCGACCTGAAGAGCGAGGCGAGCCAGCCCGGGCGACAGCAGCACCGAGTTCAGGAGAAGCAGCAGAAAGACCACTAGAACGATCGCCTGCCACGTGTTCACGTGCCCGACTCTACAAGCCATACCGGCGGGAATCCACCTCCCGACCGGTTCCAGAACTCGGACGGCGAATCGTCCTGCTCCGCCCGGATCGGACGTTCGAGGACCTGCCCAGCGCCCGCTCCAGCTCGGCGACCCGGCGGCGCAGCTCGACGTCCCCCTGCCGCTCCTCCTTGCCGGCGAAACGCTCCTTGCCCGCCTGCAGCAACTGGTCACGCCAGCCATAGAAAAGCGTCTCCGAGATCCGATGCTCACGGCAGACATCACGCACCGAGCGGTCGCCGCGCAACCCCGCCAACACGATCTCCAGCTTCTGCGAAGCCGTGAACTCCCTGTACTTCCGCTGCTCGCTCAACCCTCTCCCTTCGATCGAGCGGCCAACAATGGGCGAACCGCCGGACGGCTACGCCGCCCGGCAATCACCACCCACTACCTGTCAACACCGAAGAAGGGAGCGAGGCATTAGACTCATACTCAGGACGCATGTCGGATCTTCCTGCGGGCCGCGTCACGTTTCTCTTCACCGACATCGAAGGGTCGACGCGTCTCCTGCGTGCGCTCGGCGACCGATACGCGGATGTCCTAACAGACCACCGACGGCTGCTAAGAGCGAGCTTCGCGCGGCACGGCGGCGTCGAGGTCGATACGCAGGGCGACAGCTTCTTCGTCGCCTTCTCGGACCCGAGCGAAGCACTTGCGGCCGCCGAGGAGGCCCAGCGCTCCCTCGTCGCGCACGGCTGGCCTGACGGCGAGCTGCGGGTCCGGATGGGCCTCCACACCGGCGAGCCGCTCGTCGCCGAGGGCCATTACGTCGGGATCGACGTGCACCGGGGGGCGCGGATCGCGGCGGCCGCGCACGGCGGCCAGGTGATCGTCTCGGAGCGCACGAGCGAGCTCGTCTCCGAGGGCGAGGCGCCTGTCTTCAGGCTGCGCGATCTCGGGCTGCACCGGCTCAAGGACTTGCCCGAGCCCGAGCGGCTGTTCCAGCTCGTTCTCGACGGCTTGCCTAGCAGCTTTGCGCCGCTTCGAGTGCACGAGGAGGCGATCGAGGCCGCTGGGCTGCCCGACTACTCGCTTCCGCCGGCCGATGTTGCCTGTCCGTATAAGGGTCTCCTTCCCTTCGAGCCGGAGGATCACGAGCTCTTCTTCGGGCGCGAGCAGCTGGTCGCGGTTCTGGCCAGGCGCCTGGCGGTGTCGAGCTTTCTCGCGGTGGTCGGGCCGTCGGGGAGCGGCAAGTCCTCGCTCGTACGGGCGGGCGTCGTGCCCGCGCTGCAGCGCGCCGCGAGCAACGAGCTGCGCGCAGCGATCTTGACCCCGGGCGTGCACCCGCTTTCGCAGCTCGACGGTGCAGGCGGAGCCTCGCTCCTCATCGTCGACCAGTTCGAGGAAGTCTTCACGCTGTGCCGCGACGAGGAGGAGCGCGCCGCGTTCATCGACGCGCTTCTCGACCACGCCGCGAGTGGTGCCCGGGTGATAGTCGCTCTTCGCGCCGACTTCTACGGCCACTGCGCCGCGTATCCGCGCCTCGCCGGCGCGCTCGAGGAGGGGCAATCGCTGGTCGGCCCGATGAGCGAGGAGGAGCTGCGGCGTGCCATCGAGCGGCCCGGAGAGCATGCGGGGCTCGTGCTCGAGCCCGGGGTTGTCGAGGCCATCCTGCGAGACGTCGCCGGGCAGCCTGGGGGGCTGCCGCTACTGTCGCACAGCCTGCTCGAGACGTGGAAGCGCAGGAGCGGCCGGATGCTGACCGTGATCGGCTACCTGCAGTCGGGCGGCGTACAAGGGGCGATCGCGAAGACGGCCGAGACCGTCTACCGCGACACGCTGTCCCCCGAGCAGCAGGGGCTTGCGCGCAACGTCTTCCTGCGGCTGACCGAGCTGGGCGAGGGCACCGAGGACACGCGACGCCGGGTTTCGATCGGCGAGCTGATCCCGCGCCGAGAGCAGGAGGCGGAAGTGCGCGAACTGCTGCGAAGGCTCGCCGACGCCCGGCTGGTGACGATCGGCGAAACGGTCGAGGTGGCGCACGAGGCGCTCATCCGCCACTGGCCGACGCTGCGCGACTGGCTCGACGAGGACCGAGAGGGCCGGCTCCTCCACCGCCGGTTGACCGAAGCGGCTCAGGACTGGGAGGCGCTCGGCCGCGACGCCGGCGCACTCTTCCGCGGGACGCGTCTAGCCACGACCGGCGACTGGGCGACTGCGCACGATCCCGAGCTGAACGAGCTCGAGCGCGAGTTTCTGACCGCGAGCCGGCAGGCGAGCGAGCGCGAGGCGGAACGTCAGCGGCGCACGAACCGGCGCTTGCGCGGGCTTCTAGCCGGCGCAGTCGTCCTGCTCGTTGTCGCCGTCGTTGCGGGCGCAGTGGCGCTCGTGCAGCGCAGTCATGCCCGGAATGCGCAGACGGCGGCCGAGGCGCAAGCGCTGAGGTCCGACGCCGAGCGTGTCGGCACCCTGGCGCTGACCGAGCCCAAACTCGATCGGGCCATGCTGCTCGGGGTGCTTGGCGCGCAGTTGAAGGATCTGCCGGAGACCCGCGGCGACCTGCTCACGGTTTTGCAGAAGAATCCGGCCGCGGTGCGATTGATCCAGCCGTCCCGAAGCGGGATCACGGCGGTTGCGATCAGCCCCGACGGCCGACTGCTGGCGTCCGGCGACTCGGGGGGAGTGGTCCATTTCAACGACCTGAGGACGTGGAAGCCGAGCGGGGCTGTGGTTCGGCTGAACGGCCCGGTTTCGGCGCATGCCACGACCTTTTCCCCGGACGGGCGCACGGTCGCCGTCGCCACGGCCACCGGGGGTACCAGGTCGCACCTGTACCTCGTCGACGTCTCGTCCCGGACCGCTCGGCGAGTGGGGTCCTGGAGCTCCGTGCCCGCTTTTGCAGGCCCGCTCAGGTTCACGCGCATGTCGTTCTCACCCGACGGGACTCGCATCGCTGTCGCTGTCGCGACAGCGACGACGTCCTCACCGGTCCCCGTGGGCCAACGCCTCCTATTGCTAGCAGCGCCGAGCGGACGGGTCGTGTGGGAACGCACGTACCCGTTGCGCGCTGGACAGAACGAGACAGAGGTCGCGTTCACGCCACAGGGCATGCTCGTGACGTCGGCGCAGCAGGGTGAGACGCTCCTGTGGGACACGAGGTCCGGAAGGATCGAGCGGCGGTTCCCGATCGGTGGCCCGTTGGCCGTCTCGCCCGACGGTCAGCACCTGGCGCTCGCCCAGAACAACGCGAATTTCTTCGACCCGAGGGGTTCGCTGGCGGTGCTCGATCTGCGCACGGGGAAGCACCGCTCACTCCAGGCCCTGCCGGTCAGCGCCTGGGTCACGAGCGTCGGGTTCACGCCGAACGGGGCGAAGATCCTCGGGCGCTCGCCCGAAGGCGCCTTGCGGGTGTGGGACGTCCACTCCGGCTCGATCGTCGAGACCTTTACCGGCCAGCCCGGCTTGGGCGTGGCCGTCTCCCCCGACGGTCGCACGGCCGTGGCCCAAGCCCAGGACGGCAGCATCACGGCATGGGACCTCACGGGAGCGCGCCGCCTGGGACGGACATTCCGGTGGAGGACAGCCGCGCAAGGCTGCCTGACGACGCCGTGCTACTGGATCGCCCCGAACGGCTCGCTCATGGCGGAAGACCTCGCGGACGGGACTGTTGCGCTCGTCGATCTCCGAACCCAGAAAGTGGTGGCTACCCTGCCGCACAGAAACGGCCGACAAGCGGACGCCCTCGCGTTCTTCCCCGACGGGAGGACGCTGGCCAGCGGCGGAAGCAACGGTCACCTCACCCTCTGGGATTTGAAGACGCGCTCCGTCGCGCGCACGCTCCGATTCCGCGACCGCGTCTGGTGGGTGGCTGTCAGCCAGGACGGCAAGCTCCTCGCGATTCAAACCCAGGGCCAGGGAAGTTCGGACTCGCGGGTCGAGGTCCGGGACATCGCTTCCGGGGCCGTGCTCCATCGTCACCTGGTCCGCTTCGGACACCGTGGCCTGGAATTCAGTCCGGACGGCCGACGGCTTGCAGCTCTCGGGTGCTGTGAGCACGGGGCGATGCTCGAGGTCTGGGATGCCCAGTCAGGAGCGAAGCTCTACAGCCCCAAGCTCGAAGGGCGCGCCACGGCCATCGCCTTCTCCCCCGACGGTCGCCTACTCGGAGCCGGAACCGAAGACGGGTCTGTTGTCCTGCTGGACGCTCCCACCGGAGCGCAGGTCGGATCGCCCATCCAGGTTGCGACCGGCGCCGTGGATCCGATCTCGTTCTCGCCGGACGGGCGGCTGCTCGTGGCGACCTCGGCCGACCAGACCACGACGGTCTGGGACGTCGACTCGCGAAAACGTGTGGGTACTTCCTTCGCCATCGAAACGGGGTCGATCCCCGTCGCGCGGTTCGCGCCGAACGGCGACTTGGTGATCGACAATCTCGCCGATACCGCGGTGTGGCCGACGAGTCTGGACGCGTGGGAGCATTTCGCCTGCCGGGTCGCCGGCCGCGACCTGACGCGCGCCGAATGGAGCGATCTTCTCCCGAACCGGCCCTACCGGCGTATCTGTCGGAAGTAGCGACCGACTTCCCTGGAAGTCGGTACAAGACGAGATCGGCGTGCGCTGTGCACCCCACCGGAGCTGGTCACGTTGCCCTCGGCAGTGACTATGACGACGCTTCGCGGGCCGTACGTAGACGTACGCGCGCGAGTGGACATCAAGTCTCATAGCTGGACAAGGGGGGAGCAGGTCACCTGGTCGTCTCGATCGTCTCAGCGGGGAGGGGTCAACGCCTCACGGCCTGCAAGAGAGCGCCAGGACGAAAGCTGAGATCCGGCCGAATTTATGTGGTACACGAAACCTGCTCATCACTACCTCGCTCGCCACGCCCGGCGCTCGACCGCCCAAGCCATCCAGACCGCCCGAGCCATCTCCTAGACGTACGCGCGCGAGAGGACGTCAAGTCTCTCATGACCGAGGAGGCGACGGCCGCCGCTCAGACCCAAACAGCATCCGCGGGCACGCCCGGCTGGCTCGCCGCAGTCCTCACCGCTCCCGCCTCCAGCTGGGAGCACACCATCTCGCTCAACTGACCCCCAAGCGCTCCACAAAGCGCCTTCTTGGACAGGCCTTAATGCTCCCCACGGCCTGCGCTGCGCGCAGGCCGCACGAAGCCGCCGGCAGCCGGCTCCTGGGACTCCCTCAGCGCCTGGGCAATCGCGGCCTCGAACGAGAGCAGCCGACCCTCAGCGAGACTGCGCTCGAGCTCTGGCCCCTCGTGTGCGAAGACCCTTTCCGCGTACTGAGCGCGCTCTGTTTCCCAATTCCCCACCGGTCCGTTCTCCTCCTCGGCCTCGACCGCACCCCAGAGTCGGCCTGCTCGAGCGAGGTTTCCGCCCTCCGCGGCGATCCAGGCGAGCAGGCCGAGGAAGTACAGGGTGTGTTGTCTGTCGCCGATCTCAGCGGCAAGGGCGAGGGCTTGTCGAGCCGGAGGCTCCGCGTCGTCGACGCGCCCCAGCAGGAGGGAGGTCTCGGCGATCTCGCCGAGCATGCCCTGCTCCCACCAGGTGAAGCCAAGCGGTCCCACGATCGCGGCGCTCGCCTCAAACAGCTCGAGCGCCCGTTCGAGATTTCCTTCCTTGCGTTCGACGTAGCCGAGGGCGCCGATGCTCTCGCCTTCGCCTCTGGGCGACCCATGTCGCCGGAAGAGCTGCAGGCTCTCCTCGAGCAGCTCGCGTGCCCCGTTCTCACCGGTCGCGAGCTTGCTCATGGCCAGGCGGTGCAGCAGCACCGCGATTCCCTGCTCTTCGCCGGCCGCTTGGAACAACGCCAGGCTCTGCTCGATTGCCTGCCGCGACTGCTCGAAGTTGCCCGCGACGTGGCAGGAGCCGCTGTAGCAGCGAAGCGCCCGGGCGCGGAGAAGCGGATCGATCTGGTCGCTCTGCGCCAGCAGCGCCTCGAACCTGCGCTCGCCCTCGAACGGGTCGGTGATCACCCAGAAGTACTCGAGCGCCACGGCCAGGCGGAGCCCGAGTTCGATCTCGCCGGCGGCAAGCGACCAATCGATCGCCGCCCTGAGGTTGTTCTGCTCGGGAGGCAGGATGTCGTAGCGGCGGCCGTAGTCTCCCTCCGCTGACATGTTGGCCG
>JBBQXH010000084.1:0-9266 GCA_038209835.1 Gaiellales bacterium
CTCGACGCCGACGACCTCGTGTCCTGCCTGCGCGAGCCGCGGACCGAGAACCGATCCGACCTTCCCGTCCCGGCCGAAGAGCAGGATCCTCATGCAGCGGCCCGGGCAACCAGACCGGGGTTCACCCTCCCGACGGCATCCAGGAAGCGCTCCTCACTCGGCCCGATGCCGGCCGCAGACAGCCTCTCCCCGGTGAGAAGGGACGCGGCCAGCTGGCCGACGCCGTCCGCGTCGACGGCCTCGATCTCGGCGAGGATCCGGTCGAGCGAGAGGAGCTCGGAGTCGGTGATCACCGACTTGCCGAGCCGCGTCATCCGGTTCGACGTCGACTCCATCGAGAGCATGATGCGGCCCTTCAGATTCTCCTTCGCGCGATGGAGCTCGACCTCTCGAAGGCCGCCCACCGCGATGTCCTCGATCTCACGGGCGACGATCTCGAGGCAGGTCACGAGGTTCTCCTCCCGCGTCCCGACGTAGACGCCCATCTCGCCTGTGTCGGCGTAGAGCGCCGCGAACGTGTACACGGAATAGGCGAGCCCCCGCTTCTCACGAATCTCCTGAAACAGCCTCGACGAGGCCGATCCCCCGAGGACGCTGTCGAGGATCGACGCCGTGAACCGCCGGCGGTCCGAGCGGGCGATCGCCGGTGCGCCGATGCATACGTGGTACTGCTCGGTGTCCTTCTGCTGGAATGCGAGGCTGGGTGGCGGCGGCGCGACCAGCGGCGGACGTGCACGGGGCTTTCGCGCGGGCGGGGGCGCCTTCTTGGCGGCCATCCGCTGGCAGAGATCGACCAGCTGCTCGTGATCGACATTCCCGGCCGCTGCGACGACGAGGTTGTCGCCCACATAGCGAGACCGGTGGTAGGCGCCAACGGCGCGCCGGGACAGGCTCGAGATGACCTCCCCCGTGCCGATCACGGGGCGGCCGAGCGGATGCTGCCCGAAGATCGCCCGCGTGATCAGGTCGTGGACGAGATCCTGCGGCGTGTCCTCGTACATCGCGATCTCCTCGAGGACGACCTCGCGCTCCGAGTCGAGATCGGCGAAGGTCGGCGCGAAGACCATGTCGGTCATGACGTCGAGCGCCGTCTCGACGTGCTCGTCCATGATGCGTGCGTACACCATCGTGTACTCCCGCGTCGTCGCGGCGTTCAGCTCGCCGCCGACGCCGTCGAAGATCTCGGCGATCTCGAGCGCCGAGTAGGAGCGCGTCCCCTTGAACAGCATGTGCTCGAGGAAGTGACTGACGCCGGCCCGAGCATCGTCCTCGTCTCGCGATCCCGCTCCGATCCAGAACCCGATCGTGACGGATCGCACGCCGTCGAGGCGTTCCGAGACGACCCGCTCGCCGTCATCGAGCGCGCTCAGGAGGTACTTCTGCACCGCCCTATGGTAGTGCTTGGTTTATCCGGTACCGCCCATGCGATAGCGCGGCCCCGGGGTCCCGATGAGCTTCGCGAGGCTCGACAGCGCCTTCAGCGGGCCGCGAGCGACGCCGTGGGCTTCGCCAGGCGACCCGAGGTCGCCGCAGAGCAGCGCCTCGACGACCGGCCAGACGACGCGGGGCTTCGACAGCTCGAACGCGAGTCGCGGAAACCGGTCGAAGGCGAGCTTCGCACTCCAGGACGCTGCGGTGTGCCGAGCCAGCGCGCTCTTCAGCGCCACGTCGTAGGGCTCGACGGTCCGTGTTCGGCCGGCGAGGAGGTCGAGGGCCGACTCCGCTGCAAGCCTCGCGGAGACGAACGCCTCGAACATCCCGTCACCCGAGAGCGGATCGACGAGCCCGGCCGCGTCTCCGACGACGAGCGATCGCTCCCGCGCGAGCGGAGCGTCAGGCCGTCGAAGTGGCAAGCGATGTCCACGGAGGCTCTCGAGCGACTCGAACGGCACCCCGTAGGCGCTGCAGTAGCGACGCAGATGGAGGCGAAGGTCGGGCCCCGTACGCTCCCAACCGCCCACTCCGATGTTCGCGTGATCACCCTTGGGAAAGACCCAGCCATAGCCGCCCGGGACGATCCCGAGCTCGACGACGGCCTTGCCGCGGTAGGGCTCCTCGCCGATGACGGCGTACGGGAGATTCCCTTCGAGCGCGACGCCGTAGGTCGGACGCGTTCCCAGGTCGAGCCGCTTGGCGGCGAAGCCGTTCGCGCCGTCGGCGCCGATGAGCACCTCGCCCGTGATCCGCTCGCCCGACACCTCGACTGTGACGCCATCGGCCTCCGTCTCGACGGAGCTGATCCGGGTTGCGTCGCGAAAGTCCGCGCCTGCCGCGGCCGCCTGTTCCGCCAGGTAGGCGTCGAGGTGCCGACGTTGCGTCATGAGAATCAGTGGGCGGCCGCTCTCACGAACGTAGCGGTGCCTGTAGCGAACTCCGAACTCGACGCTCGTCACGACGTGCTCGACGACCGAGTCGACCGGCAGAGGAAGCTCCCGGACGGCTCGGAGCGTCAGCCCTCCCCCACACGGCTTGTCCCGCGGAAAGTTGGCCTTGTCGACGAGCAGGACCGATGCACCGGCCCGGGAGAGACGGAACGCCGTCACGGAACCGGCTGGGCCGGCTCCGATGACGATCGCGTCGTAGTGTTTCACCGCCTCACGGCGAGTGACTCTACTAGTCTCGGCGGGGCCCGTCCCGCCTCGGTCCGCGGTCGCGGCCGCCACGTCGTTCGCCGTCACGCTCACGCGGCGCCGGCGGAGGAACGTCCTTCGCCTTTTCCATCAAGTCCTCGGGGCTGATCAGACCGCCACCGTCATCGTGCTTGGCCACGAGCTTCAGGCCGATCCTGCCGCGAGCCTTGTCGACCTCCTGAACGACGACGTCGACCGTGTCGCCTCGCGAGAGAGCCTGCTCGATGTGCGCGAGCCGACCCGGCCCCACATTCGAGACGTGCAGGAGTCCGTCAGTGCCCTTCTTCAGCTCGACGAAGGCACCGAAGTCGGTCGTTCGCACGACCTTGCCGGTGAATGTGTCTCCGACCTCCGGCTCTCGCGTCAGCGCCCTGATCGCAGAGGCAGCCGCGTCGGCCTTGTCGCCGTCCGTCGCGTAGACGAGGACGGTGCCGTCCTCCTCGATGTCGATCTGGACGTCGTAGTCGGACTCGAGCGAGCGGATCGTCTCGCCACCCTTGCCGATGACGAGTCCGATCTGGTCGGGATCGATCGAGACGGTCGTGATCCGCGGGGCGTGCTGTGGGAGCTCCTCCCGTGCGTCCGCGAGCGTCTCGGCCATCGTGTCGAGGATGAACTCGCGAGCCGCCTTCGCCTGGCTGAGGGCGTTCCGCATGATCTCCTGCGTGACACCGGTGATCTTGATGTCCATCTGCAGCGCGGTGACGCCGAGGCGCGTTCCGGCGACCTTGAAGTCCATGTCGCCGAGATGGTCCTCGGCACCTTGGATATCGGTGAGGATGACGTAGTCGTCGCCCTCCTTGATCAGCCCCATCGCGATCCCCGCGACCGGGCGGATCATCTTCACGCCAGCCGCCTGCAGCGCGAGCGTCGAGGCGCAGACCGAGCCCATCGACGACGAGCCGTTCGACTCGAGCGTCTCCGAGACGAGGCGGATCGTGTACGGAAACTCGGACGCATCGGGGATCATCGGCTCGAGTGAGCGTTGTGCGAGGTTCCCGTGGCCGATGTCGCGCCGCTTCGGACCCCGCATGAAGCCTGTCTCGCCGACCGAATAGGGCGGGAAGTTGTAGTGGTGCATGAACCGCCGCTCCTGCTCGAGGGAGAGGTCGTCGATCCGCTGCCCCTCCTTCGCCGTCCCGAGCGTCAGGAGCGTCAGGATCTGCGTCTGCCCCCGCGTGAAGAGCGCCGAGCCGTGAGTGCGCGGAGCAACGTCGACCTCGCAGGTGATCGGGCGGATCTCATCGGTGCCGCGCCCGTCCGGACGCCGCTTGTCGACGGCGATCTTTCTCCGGACCAGATCCTTGTAGATGGCCTCTGCGGCCTTCTTGACGAGCTGCCTCGTCATCGCATCCTTGACCGGCACCTCGGTCAGAGCCTCGCCTGCCGACCCGCCGCCTGCGACCGGGAACGGCAGCTCGACGTCGTCGACGATCCGGCCGTACAGCAGATCGCGCTTGGCCGACTTCAGCTCCTTCGAGTCCTGCTCCGCGTCTGTGAGCGCCCGCAACTCGCCCTCGAACTGGCTGCGAACGGGCTCGAGAACCGCGTCGAGTCTCGCTCGATCGACGATGAAGACGAGGCTCGAGCGCACCTGGCGCCGGCGGACGATCTCCTCCTCGGTCGAGTCCATCGTGAGAGCCGGGCAGAGCTCGGACTCGATCTCGTCGGCAACCGCGCCGGCCTCGCGCAGCCCGTCGGCGGCGATTCCATCGCGGATCCTGCCGGCGAATCGCGTCTCGAGGTCACTCGTCGTCTCAGGGTCGAGAGCCTTGGGCTTCCCGGCCGCGCGTCGGAGCTCCTCCTGGGCCTCACAGAGCCCCTGGATCTCGCGGTGCGCGAGCTCGAGCGCCGCGACCAATGTGTCCTCGGCGATCTCCTCGGCACCGCACTCGACCATCGCGAGCGCGTCCTTCGTCCCGACGACGAGCAGGTCGAGCTTCGACTCCTCCTGCTCGGGAAGCGTCGGGTCGACGATCAGCCGCCCATCGTCGTCCATGCCGATCCGAACGGCCCCGACGGGACCGAAGAACGGAAGCGACGAGATCATCAGCGCCGCCGAGGCGCCGTTGATGCAGAGGACGTCGTGCCCGACGATCTGGTCGGCCGAGAGAACGGTTGCGATGACCTGTACCTCGTTCTTGTACCCCTTCGGCCAGAGCGGCCGGATCGGCCGGTCGACCATCCGGGCGGTGAGAATTGCGCGCTCGGTCGGCCGTCCCTCCCGCTTGAAGAAGCCGCCGGGGATCTTTCCGGCGGCGTACATCCGCTCCTCGACATCGACGGTGAGCGGGAAGAAGTCCGCGCCCTCGCGCGCCTCGGGCCGCCCCTGCGCTGTCGCCAGCACCATCGTGTCGCCGGATCGGACGACCACGGCGCCGTCCGCCTGTTTCGCGAGATGGCCGGTCTCGAACCGGACCTCGCGTCCTCCCACGGAACGCGTGACCGCGTGCCGCTCAGCTGCAACCATCGTCATGTCTCCTCCTCACACCTCGGGCAGAGGGAGGCGGAGGTTTGAGGCAGGCCCGCGAGGAGGAGCTCCCTCAAACTTCCGCCGGCCGCTGCCGGCCGAGGCTAGCGCCGTAGACCCAGGTCCTGGATCAGCTGCCGGTAGCCCTCGAGATTCGTCTTCTGGAGGTAGTTGAGGAGCCGCCTGCGCTGGCCGACGAGCTTCAGGAGCCCACGGCGAGAGTGATGATCCTTCGCGTGGGTCTGGACGTGCGCTGTCAGGTCGTTGATGCGACGCGTCAGGAGCGCGATCTGCACCTCCGGCGAGCCCGTATCGGACTCGGTGCGGCCGTGCTGGTCGACGATCTCCCTCTTCACCTCGGTGGTCAAACTCATCGCCGGAAGGCTAGCAAAGCACTCGCCGGGCGGTGAGCATGCACTAACGTCGGGGTGCGATGCGCTGCTGGGAGTATGCCGCCGGGATCGCCGCCGGCCACCCGGAAACTGCCCGAGCCGGCCTCGAGATCCTCGCCGAGGGTGGTACGGCGGCCGATGCGGCGGCCGCGGCAACGATGGTCTCCTGCGTCGCCGAGACGGTGATGACCGGCATCGCCGGGGGCGGCCACGCGATCTGGTGGGACGCGCGATCCGGCCGGGCCGAGCTCCTCGACTTCTTCGTGTCGGTTCCAGGGCTCGGCGGGCGCCGGCCGCAGTCGGCACCCATCGAGATCGCGATCCCGTTCGGCGAGGAGCCCGTGCCGTACTCGGTCGGCATCGCCACCTGCGCCGTGCCGGGCGTTCCGGTGGGGCTCGACGCTCTGTGGAACCGCCACGGCAGCCTGCCCTGGGCGAGGCTCTGCGAGCCTGCGATCTCGGCCGCTATGCGTGGCGTCGAGGTTCCTTCGGCTCATGCTTCCTGTCTCGAGATGCTCGAGCCTGTCATGACGATGCGCGAGGGCGCCGGAATCTACGCACCGGGCGACCGGCTTCTCCGACCCGGCGATCTCTTGCGGCAGCCGGGCCTCGTGCGGACGTTCGAGCTCCTGGCCGACGAGGGCGCCGCCACCTTCTACCGTGGAACCGTCGCGAAGGAGCTTCTGGCGCTGATGGACGAGCGCGGCGGGCGCGTCACGGCAGCCGATCTCGCGGCATACACCGCTCGGTGGCGGCCTCCGGTCTCGTGCGCCTACGCGAGCACCCGAGTCCATACCCGCGGCGGAATGGCCGGCGTGGTGGAGACCCTCCAGCGCCTGTGCTCGATGAAGGCTCTGACCCCGGCTGATCGAGCCCTCGTGGTCGTGCGCGCGCTCGCCAGCGTCGACCTCGACGGTCACACGACCAACCTCACGGTCGTCGACGTACACGGAAACGCTTGTGTCGTGACGACGAGTCTCGGGCTCGGATCGGGCGATTTCATCCCGGGCCTCGACGTCCACCTGAACAGCATGCTCGGCGAATCCGAGCTTCTCGTCGGCGATCTCGAGCCCGGCGGTCGGATGCAGAGCATGATGGCCCCAACCGTCGTAGTCGACGACGCAGGTCTCGTGCTCGCCGCCGGATCGGCCGGGGGAAGCCGTCTGCGCAGCGCGCTCGTCCAGGTGCTCGCCGGAATCCTGGACGAAGGAATCTCGCCCCAGGATGCCGTCGATCGCCCGCGGCTCCATCCCGCGGGGAACGTGGTGCATGCCGAGCCGGGCTTCGCCGAGGAGGTCTACGACGCGATCGAAGCGCACGGTTACCGTGTGAACCGGTGGCGGGAGCTCCACCACTACTTCGGCGGGACGAGCGTTGTCGCCGCGAACGGTGCAGGCGCAGACCCGCGCCGGAGCGGCCTTTCCCTCACGCTCGGCTAGCCAGGCGGCCGCATAGCCGCACGAGCCTGCGCGACGTCCTCTGCGATCTGCGCGATCAGCGCCTCCTCGCTCTCGAATGCGCGCTCCTCGCGAAGGCGCTGCCAGATCTCCAGTCGCAGACGCTCCCCGTAGAGGTCACCCTCGAAGTCCAGCAGAAAGGCCTCGATCCTCCGCTCGTCGCCCCCGTAGTGCGGGTTGACGCCGATGGACAGCGCGATCCGGTGACCGAGCGCCTCCCCCGCGTAGATCCCGTATGCGGGAACGAGCAGGTTGGGAGGGGCAGAGAGATTGGCCGTCGGGTAGCCGAGCGTCCCTCCTCGCTGATCTCCGCTCACGACCACGCCCTCGATCTCGGGCGAGCGCCCGAGCATCTCGGCCGCCCGTTCGATAGCTCCGTCGCGTAGCGCGGCGCGAATCCGGCTCGAGGAGACACCTTCGACGATCGGCACGGGATGTACGTCGAAGCCCAGGTCGCGCAAGAGGCCGGCGTCACCGCTCCGGCCTTTCCCGAAGCGGAAGTCCTCGCCGGCGAAGATCATGCTCGCTCCGATCGGCACGAGGCACCGCTCGACGAACTCCTCGGGCGAGAGCCGGGCGAGCTCGGTCGTGAACTCGACGGCCAGAACATCGTCCGGACCGATTGCCGCGAGAAGCTCGATCCGCCGCTCGAACGTCGAGAGCAGCTGAACCTCGTAGCCGAGGACCTCGCGGGGATGCGGGTGGAAGGTCAGCACGCACGACCGCAGCCCGCTCTCCTTGGCCGCCTCGACGACCGCCCGATGGCCGCGATGCACCCCGTCGAACGTCCCGATGGCGACCGCCCGGGTTGCCGACGGGAGCTCGCTCGGCTCACGCGCCACGATCATGCGAGTACCGTCTCGGGCCGGGCGACCCCGCCGTCTCCCTGTCCCACGGCGACGAGCTTCCCCTCGTACACGAGCCTCACCGGGCCCTCTTCCCCGCGCTCGATCGATCGTCCCGTCCGGATCCGGTGAGCCTCGGTCTCATCGAGCACGATCTCGGGGAGAAACGGCAGCGCCTCGAGCGCCGAGAGCACCCGCTCCTCGTTCGCATCGGTCACCGCGAACGGGCCGACCGCCGTTCGGCGCAGCGAAACGCAGTGTCCGCCGAGCGCATCGGCGATCGACCGCACGTACGTGCCGCTCTCGACGTGGAGCTCGAGCTCGAGGCGGTTTCCTGTTACGCGCCTGACGGTCAATTCCTCGACGACGCTCCGCCGAACAGGCATCTCGACAGCGATGCCACGGCGGTGGAGTCGGTAGGCCCGCTCCCCGTCGATTCGAACTGCCGACGCGGCGGGAATGCGCAGGTCGACCTCACCTCTCAACGCCGCGACCGCAGCCTCGATGTCCGCTGGAATGGCAGTCTCCTCGAGCGGATCGCCCTCGGCATCGCCCGTCGTGGTTCGCAGCCCGAGCCGGATCTCGGTTACATAGCGCTTGTCGAGACCGACGAGGTAGCGCGCCAGGCGCGTCGCCCGTCCGAGGAGCACGAGGAGGAGCCCGCTCGCCCGCGGATCGAGCGTCCCGGCGTGACCAGCCTTCGTCCCGTACTGGCGCCGAAGCCCGCTCACGAGCGCGAACGACGAGGGCCCGACCGGCTTGTCGGCGAGGACAAGGCCGCCAAGATCGGGCAGGATTGACACAGGCGTCCTATGGCCGGTCGGCCTGGGCGAGGTACTCGCGGCGGATGAAGTCGACGATCTCGCCGACCGACTTCTCGCTCGAGAAACCAGCTGCCTGCCGATGGCCGCCGCCCGAGCTCAGCCGCGCGATTGCGGATACGTCGATGTCCTCCGCCGTTGTCCGCAGGCTGACCCGTCGAGTCGGCCCGTTCTGAGTCGGCGGCTCGCGAATCAGAGCCACCATGTCGGCCCCCTCCACCGCGCGCAGGTGGTCGATGATGCCCTCGGAGAAGGGTTCCTCGGCGCCGGCCTCGTCGAAGTCGCCCTTGAGGAGCACCGACACGATGAGGCGCCCTCCCTCGTAGACCTTCGCCCGGTCGAGCGCCTTCGCCAGAAGCTTGAGCTTCGCGAACGCCACGTTCTCGTAGACGCCCTGGAAGACCCGATGCACATCGGCGCCGGCCTCGACGAGCTCCGCGGCGACTCGGAGCGTCTTGGGCGTCGTGTTCTGGTACTGGAACCGCCCCGTATCGGTGACGAGCGCGATGGAGAGGGCCTCGGCGATCTTGGGCGTCAGCCGGACGCCGAGCTCCTGGAACAGGTCACGGAGGATCTCCCCCGTCGACGACGCATCGCCGACGACGAGGCTCAGATCGCCGAACCGGGTGTTGTCGTGATGGTGGTCGATGT
>JBBQXH010000085.1:0-9258 GCA_038209835.1 Gaiellales bacterium
CCAGCTCCGCCGAACGCGGATAGATCCCGGCGGCGAACGCCGCAATCACCCGACCGCCCACGACCGCCGGTTCGCGACAGCGATCTTCTCGCGCAGCCCGACAACATTGCCGATGACAATGAGCGCGGGCGGCTCGACCGCCGCTGACGCGGCCACGATCCTCTCGATCGGGGCGATCACGACCTTCTGTTCGTCGAGTGAGCCGCTGGCGATGACCGCGGCCGGGGTCTCGGGGTCCTTGCCGGCGGCCATCAACCTGGAGGCTATCGCGTCGATGCCTGCGAGGCCCATGAAGACGACCAGGGTGCCGCGCGCCTGCGCGAGCGAGTGGTAGTCGAGAGCGCCGGGTTGGTGGCCGGCGAGGACGGTGACCTGGGCTGCGACGCCCCGGTGCGTGATCGGGATCCCGGCGGCGGCGGGGACTGATCGCCGCGACCCGGTCACCCACGCGTCGAGCGTCGCCAGATGCTTCTGCAACGGCAGCACCTTCCGCACCTGGCAACACAGGAGCCGGTGGGAGACCTCGGCCCGGAACAGGTTCGGGCCGTGCGCGCCGACCATCCCCTGCACGTGGGCCGCCTCCGGGGCCAGCAACGACAGCTCCAATCCCGGGTAGCGGTCTCGGAGCGACTCGATCAGATCGAACGTCTCCTCAGGTAGGCGGCCAGTGTCGACCGAGAACACCTTCACCTCCGGGTCGAGCCGGTAGGCCATGTCGAGCAGGCACACGCCGTCGATCTGGAACGCCGTCGACAGGGCGATCCTGGGCGCGAACCGCTCGAACGCCCACTCCAGCAGCGCCTCCGGCTCCTCCCCCTCGAACTCGACAGCCAGCTCGCCCGCCTCCAGCTCGTCGATCAGCTCAGTCGCCACTCAGTCCTCCTCGTTTCTGCCTGCGCAGGCCCGCGCCGGCTCGAGGCCCGCGAGCACACCGAGCTCGTCATCGGTCAGGCGGCGCGTGAACGCCGTGAACGTCTCTCCACCGGCCCGGCCGCCGATCCAGCCACCCACCAGCCCTTCGACCGCGCGGTCGAGCTCCTCCGTCAACACCCGCCGAAACACCGGGCGTCCGATCTGCGCATCCGGCCCGAGAGGCCGCCCCGAACGAACACGTCATAGGCCGGACGGCGCTTTCCCCCCTCGTCGCGCGCGGTCGTTCCCTGGAAGCCGAGATCCCCGACCCAGTGCTGCGCGCACGAATGCGGGCAGCCGTCGAGGTGCAGCCGAAGCGGCGCGATCTCCTCGCCGAAGCGTGCCTCCAGATGCTCGATCAGGCCGCCCAGGCGGGTCTTCGTCTCAGTCACCGAGAAAATTGCAGTGCGGCTCCCCCGTGCAACCGATCGAGCGGCCGCGGACGGGGTTCGCATCGAGGGGGAACCCGATCTCCGCCAGGCGCGCCGACGCCTCGTCGACCCGCCCCTCGGGGACGTTCGCGACGATGAAGTTCTGCTGCCGCGTGATCCCCACGTCAGCGCCCAGCTCGTCAGCAAGATCCGCCACCTGGATCATCTGGGCACCCGAGATCAGCCCCAGGTGAACCGGGACGCCCAGGTAGACAAGGCCCGGCTGCTTCTGCGGATTCACGCCCAGGTGATCCTTCGGCTCCGGCGCGGGCGGCAACACGAAATCGTCGAACCGCACGCCCAGCCGCGCCTCGACGAGCTCCCTCATCCCCTCCGGCCCGATGTCGTCGATCATGAACTTCAGCCGCGCCTTCACCCGGGAGACCCGGTAGCGCAGATCCTCCTGCCACGCATCCGTCACAGCGCGAAGCACGTTGATCGCCATCCCTTTGGGCACGAACACCCCAAGCTCACGGCCGATCCGCGGCACCGACGACAGCCCGCCACCAACCCGCACCGCGAACCCCTCCTCGCCGTCCACGACGGCGCCGACGAGCGCGACGCAATTGATCTCCGGCGCGCTGCAAGGATCCGAGCACGCCGCGATCGAGTACTTGTGCTTGCGCGGCAGATCGCAGTAATCGGGGTTCTCGTAGAAGAACCCCGCGGCCTCCTCAACGATCCCCGAGCAGTCGAACAGCTCGTCCGGATCCAGCCCCTGCACCTGGGCAACCCGTGATATTCGGGACCGTGTCGCCGCACCCACCAGCCGTCGACACCCCCCGCCGCGTCCAGATGCGCGAACACCTCCGGCAACGAGGCAAGCTCGAGCCAGTGAAGCTGGATGTTCTGGCGGGTCGCGAGCTCACCGTCGCCGCGACCGAAGCGGTTCGAGACCTCCCCGATCGCCCGCAACTTCCCCGGCGAGACCACACCCGAGGGCAACTTCACCCGCAACATGAACCGCCCCACCTTCGGCTTGTCGTGATACAGCCCCCACCACTGCAGCCGCACCACGTCCTCCTCGGCCGCCGCCTCATACCCCGCCGCGATCAGAGCCGGCAACTCATCACGGATCCCGAGCGGCGCCTTCTCCCGCTTCAACCGCTCCACCGGATTACGCTTCAAGACCAGGTCCCAATCCGGCTCCGGCTTCGGCGCGCGTCTGATAGTCGCTTCGCTTCCTAAAGTAAAGCGACTATATATGGTAAGGCTGGGTCGGCGCAAAATCCCAGGGGCTCGGCCGGCCCGACCCCGGCAGGCAACAGTTGACCGGGCAGACGTCGTGGCCCAGGCCTGACCTCCCCAGCGCGCGCCGCGGCGCCTCACCGGACAGCCGCTCTTCGATCAGCTCCCGGATCATCCCGACGAACGCCGGATGGGTGCCGACAGTCGAGGCTCGAACCATCGTCAGCCCGAGCTCGTCGGCGACCGCGCGTGCCTCGACGTCGAGATCGAAGAGCACCTCCACGTGATCTGAGACGAACCCGATCGGCGAGATGACGACATCGGAGACACCGCGCTGGGCGAGCGAGGGGAGGTGTTCGCAGATATCGGGCCCGAGCCATGGCACCGCCGGTGGGCCGCTCCGGCTCTGGTAGACGAGCGCGTAGTCCTCTACGCCAGCGGCGCTCGCGACGAGGCGAGCGGTCTCGGCGAGCTGAGCCTCGTAGCGGCACTGACTCGCCATCGCCTGCGGGATCGAGTGCGCCGTGAAGGCGAGGTGCGTGCCGGGTCGCCGCCCGACCGGAATCTGCGAGAGCGCACTGCGGACGTGCTCGGCATTCGCCTCCACGAAGCCCGGGTGATTCCAGAACATCCGCGTCTTCAGCACCTCGGGAGCGTTCGGGCCGGCGGTTGCCTGCGCGTCGTAGAGGTTCTCCCGGTAATGCCGACAGCCCGAGTAGGAGCTGAACGCTGAGGTGAAGAACGCCAGCGCGCGCTCGACGCCGTCATCGGCCATCTGCCGGAGGGTGTCGGGGAGAAGCGGGTGCCAGTTCCGGTTCCCGAAGTAGATCGGGAGCTCGATCTCGTGCTCGTCGAGCTCATGCCGCAGTGCAGCGATCAGGGCACGATTCTGCGCGTTGATCGGACTGACCCCTTCGAAGAGCTCGTAGTGGTGAGCGACCTCCTCGAGACGCTCGCGGGGGACGTTCCGCCCGCGCGTGACGTTCTGGAGAAACGGGATGACGTCGTCCATCCCCTCGGGTCCGCCAAACGAGACGACGAGGATCGCGTCGAAGAAGGTGGACGGAAAGCGGCTCGTCGCCCCGTCGGCAGGAGGCTTCAGCTGCTCGGGCGGGGTCGCTGGCGCCACTCCGCTCGAGCGTACCAGCGGCGCTACGCCGTGCCCGCCACCACCCGGCGACGTCGGCGCAGCGCGAACGCGAGGGCGGCTCCGACGAGGAGGATGGCGGAGGCGCTGCCGATCCACGCGGCCCAGTTGACTCCCGGTGTCACCCGGAACGAGCCGCCCCGCCCGCACGTCGTAGCGCCGGGCGACGTAGCGCGTCGGGTCGGTTCGCGAGACGTACTGGACAAGATACGCCGACCCCCCGTCCGGTGAGAGCGCGTCGAAGCTGAAGTCGCCGCTGAGTCTGACCCTTTGACGGACGCGCAGACTTGTCGGATGGAGGACGGCGAACGATGTGTGGGAGCGCGGAAAGCTCAGGCGCGGGCGTATGAGTACGAGCGTCGATCCGTCATGCGAGAGCCCGCCGACAGAGCCGTCCAGCGCGACCACGGGGAAGGTGAGCGTGCCCCGCAGGAAGCGTGAGCGCAGGGACGAGGCCACCGTTCTTTCGGAGGCGGAGGGCTATGGTGTCTTTCCCTAGGGGCAGAGCGACGTACCGCGTCAGCCCGTTCGCCGCCTCGACGCCTTCGGGCCCCGCGCTCAGGTTCCCGACCGGAAGCCCGTCCGCCAGCGCTGGCGACACGACCGCGAGCGTGAGCGCACGATTGCGACCAGCATGCCCAGGTGCCTCACCACGGCTCCTTCCATTGGTGACCCAATCCTTCAATACGGTGTGGACCGGCGAAGAGGTCCTCACAGCTACGGTGAGCCCGTGGAGCTCGAAGACTTCGAGGAGACCGTCCGTGAGGCGCTGGCATCGCTCCCGCCCGACATCGCAGAGCGGATCGACAACGTCGAGATCACGATCGCAGACGAGGATCCTGGGCGACCGAATCTGCTCGGCCTCTACCAGGGCGTCCCTTTGACGCGGCGGACGTCGGGGTACGTCCTCGCGCTGCCTGACCGCATCACGCTCTACCGGCGCTCGATCGAGCGCGTCGCAGGCTCTGACCCCGACCGCCTGCGAGCCGAGATTCGACACGTTGTGCTCCATGAGCTCGCCCATCACTTCGGCATCTCGGACGAGCGGCTGCGCGAGATCAACCGGTATTAGCGCTATCCGGTGTTGCGCAGCGCGGCGGCGATCCCCGTGATCGACCGCAGGAGAGGTCGCCTCACGGCCTCGTCACCCGTCTCACGCCAGCGCCGCAGGAGCTCGACCTGGATCGCGCTCATCGGATCGACGTACGGGTTCCGCAGACGGATCGAGCGTTGGACCACGGGCTGGCGATCGAGCAGCTCGTTCACCTCGACGATGGCCAGAACCGCGGCAATGGTGCGCTCGTGCTCGGCGACGATGCCGTCGAAGAGTCGTGCGTCGTCCACGAGCTCGAGGTAGCCGCGCGAGATCGCGAGACTCGACTTCGCGAGGGTCATCTCGAGGTTCTCGATCAGCGTGCGGAAGAAGGGCCATTCGCGGAACAGGCGTTGCAGATCGTCGAGGCTCGCCGTGGCGAAAGCCGTCCCGCAGCCGTACCAGGCGGGAAGCAAGCACCTATTCTGCGTCCAGGCGAAGATCCAGGGGATCGCACGCAGCGAGCCCAGGTAGTCGTCGTCCCCGGCCCGCCGTGCCGGACGCGACCCGATCTCGAGCAGCGCAAGCTCGTCCACGGGCGTGAACTGCCTGAAGAACGTGACGAAGTCGGGGTCGTCGACGAGGGCGCGAAACGCGCCATACGCGGACGCCGAGAGCCGGTCGAGCAGCTCCCGCGCACCTGCCGGGGCCGGAAACGCCCGGACGGCCGGGAACGCGGCGAGCAGGGTCGCGGCGAGCGCCGCCTCGAGGTTGCGCTCGGCGAGCCCCGGGAGGCCGTACTTGAACGAGATCGTCTCACCTTGCTCGGTGATCCGGACGCGTCCAGGAGGGTAGCCTGGCGGTTGGGCGACGATCGCCGCGTGGGTCGGGCCGCCGCCCCGTCCGGCACTCCCGCCGCGGCCGTGAAAGACGGTCAGCTCGACGCCGCGCCGCTCGGCCAGCGCCGCAAGCTCCTCCTGGGCCCGGAAGATCTCCCATTGCGCGGTCAGGTAGCCGCCGTCCTTGCCCGAGTCGGAGTAGCCAACCATCACCTCGATCCGTCCGTCCGGCGCGGCTCGCGAGTCGTCGAGCAGCTCGTCGACCACCGACGGCGCAGCCCGGAGATCGCGGATCGTCTCGAAGAGCGGCACCGCTCGGATCGGAGCCGGGATCGCGTCGAGCGCTGAGCGCACGTCGGCGGCCGACGTCGTGCCCGAGACGATCACCGCGCCCAGCGCGTCCGTCCCGTACTGCCGCTGTGCTCGGGCAATGGCTTCGGCAATCGCCCGGATCCGTTCCTCGGGCGAGTCGAGGTCGCGCGCATGCAGCCGCACGTCGAGGCTCGCCAGATGGAATCCGAAGATCTCGACGCGACGCCGTAGGCGGCTGAGCCGGCCGTCGGCGATGCGGTCACCGCGGTTCTTCCGGAGGCTCGAGTCGAGGATCTCGAGGTCACGCGCTAGCTCCTCCGCCGACGCGAAACCCGGCTCGCCGCCGCGGTCGAGCGTGTTGCCGAGGCGCCGCCAGACGAACGAGAGCTTGCGACGATAGGGCTCCTCGGCGTTGCGCCGACCGATCTCGGCCAGGTAGCCGGGAAGCTGCTCCTCATCGGCGCGGAGCGATGCCTCGAGCTCGTCGGACACCCCGATGAGTCGTGTCGACACAGCGAGCGCGCGGGCGAGCTCCCTCACCTCGTCGCGGTAACGGGCCAGGATGAGGGCTCTCGCTCGCGCGAGCGCCTGGTCGACCGTCTCCGGTCCGGTTGCCGGATTGCCGTCTGCGTCACCGCCCACCCAGGTTCCGAACCGGAGCGGACAGGGCGCACCAGAGAGGTGCGAGCGGTACTCGGCAAGCGCCTCCTCGGCCGCGTCGAGGAGGCTGTGGTCGAAGAACCAGAGCAGTTGGCGGATCTCGTCCGTCACGCGAGGCCGCGCCGGGCGAACCTCATCGGACTGCCAGAGGAGCGTGATCTCCTCGCCAAGCTCCCGCTCGATCTCGTCGCCGCGTTCGAGCCGTTCGAGCAGCGCGCTCAGCCTCAGGTGCGCTGCAAGCGTTGCGCGCCGGGCGGGCTCGGTCGGATGGGCGGTGAGCACGAGCTCGAGGGAGATGCCTCGCGCGCCCGTCTCGACGCTCTCGGGCCCGACCCCAGCATCGGCAAGGGTCTGAAACGCGCCGGCTAGCGACTCGCGTGGGACGCGGCCCTCCTTCCCGTAGCTCCGCCTCCGCCGTGCGCGATGGTGTTGCTCCGCAACGTTCGCGAGCTGAAAGTAGACACCGAATGCGCGAAGGACGTTCGTCTGCCGCTCGATCGGCAAGCTGCGCACCTCGGCGACAACCTCGGTCTCCCCCGCGATGCCCTGCCTGGCGTCGCGCGCGAGAAGGCGGATCCGCTCGACGGCGTTGAAGACCTCCTGGCCTTCCTGCTCGACGATCACCCGCCCGAGCACCTGACCGAGCAGGCGAATGTCCCGGCGAAGAGCGTCCGCGCTCACGGATGTCAGTATGTTCGACAAGTGGCGACGAACGTCCAGCGGGAGAACGTCTTGGTGATCGGCGCGGGTCCTTCGGGTCTCTTCGCCGCCTGTGAGCTCGCGCGCCGGGGCATCCGCGCTGCATCGTCGAGCAGGACGCTGAGCCGCACCACCAGACGAGGGCCACGGCCATCCAACCCGGAGTTCTGGAGATGCTGAGCCGGGCGGAGCTGGTGGACGAGTTCCTGTCCGCGGGTCTCGATCTCCGGCGCGGAAGGCTGCTCGGTCCCGGCCTCCGCCCACTCGCGACGCTCGATTTCGCCGGCGTCGACTGCGCGTACGACTTCCAGTTGCAGCCTCCCGCAGTGGCGGACTGAGGCGATCCTGACCACCCGTCTCGGTGAGCTCGGAGGCCCGGTCGACCGCGGCGTCAGGGTCGTCGGCGTCGAGGCGCGCGACGAGGACGTCCTCGTCGAGCTCGAGCACATGGACGGAACCCGCGAAACGGTTGAACGCGCTACGTGATCGGCGCCGGCGGCTCCCACTCGGTGACGCGGTCGTCCATGGGGGAGTCGCTCCAGGGCGAGACGTATCCGGGCCGATTCATGGTCGCGGACGCCCGCGTCGACAGTCCCGTCGGGCCGGAAGGGTATGCGCTCGCGGTCGCGGAAAGCGGCTACGTCCTCGTGGTTCCGCTACCGGATCAGCGCTCGCTCCTGCTCATGACCGTCGGCGAGGACGAAGAGATCGGAGATCCCCCGCCGCCCGGCGAACGCTACCCGGATCGGATCCGCCTCACCGGGCTCGAAACCCACGTGATTCTCTTCGGCGACACCGCTCCTCCGCCCGAGTTTGAGGCCAGGTGGGCCGGCCTGGTCAGCGTGCTCGACGGCGACGCGGAGGGTCTGTCCCCGACACGAGCCGGCGTCTCAGGCGACGGTGCCGTCCTCGTCCGGCCTGATGGGCATCTCGGCTTTCGCGCCGTCCCGGCCGGCGACGGCGGCTTCGCAGCGATCGACGCGCACCTCGAGAGCTACCTCGTCCCGGCCGAGTCGCGGGTGACCTCGAGCAGGTAGGCGACCATCACGTCGTCGCCTCCCGGCGTGAGGTGGAACGCATCGGAGAGCTGCTCGACGCGGACGATCTGCTCCTTGTTGGCGTCGAAGATCGGGCCGAACGGGAAGAAGGCGAAGTCGACGACGCGGGCGTTGAAGCCGGCTTTCTCGAGCAGCTCAGCTGTTCGATGCTGCCCGACGATCGAGAGCTGCATGACGAGCGCGCGGCCGCCGTCGGCGAGGAGGTGCGGGAGGAGCGCGACAAAGTGGTCGAGCAGGCTCCGGCCCCAGTAGTCGAGCGGCCGGTGGCCGGTCGGCTCCTCGTAGGGGTCGACGGGCATCTGATAGAGACTGGCTGCGATCAGCTCGAACCGCTCGGTCGGCTCCCACTGGTAGAGGTCGACGTCCTCGCCGGTCATCCGATCGGCAACACCGTTGCGGAAGCCGTTTGCCAGCGTGTTCGCGACGGCATTTCGGTCGATGTCGATCGCGTGAACCCGTGCGGCTCCGTTCAGGCCGAGCTGGACGGACAGGATGCCGCAGCCACACCCGACGTCGAGGCAGGTCTCGCCGGCACCGATCCCCTCGAGGAACAGGTGCTTCCAGAGGAGGTAGCTCCCATGCGTGGGGACGAACACGCCGGGGTCGACCATGAGCTCGGGAAACGGCAGCGGGAAGAGCGTCCTGCCCTTGTCGTCGAGCCACGGCTGCGGCGGGGTCTCGGGCACGACCCCACCGAGATCGCTCGTCCGGTCGTGCCCGTTCTCCCTTGCTCGACGACGCCCGGGCTTCGTCCCGGCGAGAGCCTTCGCTGCCGCGGCGATGTGCCCGGGCGTCGTACCGCAGCAGCCGCCGACGATCTGGGCGCCCTCCTCGCGCCACTCGAGCGCGAGCGCCGCGTACTCGTCGAGCCCGATCCGCTCATCGAAGCGCCAGCGGTGGCTCGCGAGGTAGCCGAGGTTCGGGTAGACGCCGAGCGGCATGTCGGTGAAGTCTCGAAGCCACGGAAGGATTCCAGCCA